>JAQUJQ010000111.1 GCA_028680875.1 Eubacteriales bacterium | reverse complement strand
GCCTCTATGCAAATAGAGGCTTTGCTTTTCAAAACGGAGATATGATATGTTTGTAGATAGAGCCAGAATTACAATAAAATCAGGGAAGGGCGGAGACGGCAGTGTCTCTTTTCGCAGAGAACCTTTTGTTCCGCAGGGAGGTCCGGATGGAGGGGATGGTGGAAACGGCGGCGACGTTGTATTTTTGGCTGTCGGAAATCAAAAAACACTATTGGATTTTAGATATAAGAGAAAATATGAAGCAGAAAACGGCGAAGATGGCAGGCGAAAAAAGCAGTATGGAAAACGCGGTTCCAACTGTGTTATTAAAGTACCTGTCGGCACTGTAATTATTGATGTAGAGACCGGTTTGGTAATGAAAGATTTAAACAAAAACGGTGATTCTTTTATTGCTTTGAAAGGTGGAAAAGGGGGCAAAGGCAATGTGCACTTTAAAAGTTCTGTACGGCAAGCTCCAAATTTCGCAGAAGCGGGAGGCACGGCTCGAGAAAGACAGGTTTTGCTCGAATTAAAATTGCTTGCTGATGTAGGCTTGATCGGTTTCCCCAATGTAGGAAAATCTACACTGCTCTCTGTAGTTACCGGTGCTGAACCTAAAATTGGAAACTATCATTTCACAACCTTGTATCCGAATCTTGGTGTAGTCCAATATTCCGATAAAAGCTTTGTTATGGCGGATATTCCCGGTTTGATCGAAGGGGCTCATAAGGGAGCGGGGCTTGGCCTTGATTTTTTAAAGCACATTGAACGAACCAAAATATTGATTCATCTAGTAGACGTTTCAGGTTCAGAGGGCAGAGATCCAATAGAGGATTTTGAAAAGATTAATCATGAGTTATTATCCTATGGAAAAACGCTCCTGACTAAGCCTCAAATCGTAGCCGCTAATAAAATGGATATGGTATCCCAAGAGCAATATAAGAGATTTAAAGAATACGTTGAAGAAAAAGGGTATTCGGTTTATCCTCTATCAGCTCCTTTGCATCAGGGAGTGTCCGAATTAATAAGCGCTGCCTTTGCACTGTTGGAAACAATACCTGAAATTGAAGAAATTAATGATAATTATTTTGACCCGGATTTGTACGGAGAAGATCCGGATTATCGTTTAATCCATTGCACAAAAGATGAAGATACTTTTGTTCTTTCAGGAAAGCAGCTGGAAAAGATATTCAACTCCACAAATTTTAATGATATCGGTTCATTACGTTATTTGTATAAATACATTGAACAAAACGGAGCTATAGATCGCCTGAAGGAGATGGGGCTGACGGATGGAGATACGGTACGAATTATAGATTATGAATTTGAATACTATGACGAATGATGATATCAATCATACTTATATAAGATGACCTTACTTCCACTTTTATAAATATCATGAAATTGATTGCTTTTTACATAATTAAGGCAATCAATTTTATTTCGTACACAAAAACCGGAGATACAATCAATTCCAAACTGATGAAGGATGGGAGTTACAGGGACACTCGGACCGGTTAAGATGACATAAGCATTTTGAGATAACGAAAGAAGCCGTGGAAGGGTTTTATTCGTAAAGGTCATACCTGTGATGAATACAAAATCCTGCTCCGGAAGCAGATATTCCGATGCCGAATCAGGATAATCACCATCTCTTGGTTCCCGTTCTATGACTGAGAGCCGGCAATAAGAAGACATCCAATTCACAGCCTTTTCAAAATGTCCGATCATAGCGACTTTTTTCCCGTATATTTGAGATTTAAAGTTTTGAAACACATCACCCTTTTTGGATCCGGACTCCCATATATGAGCTTTTGCAGTGACAAGTTTTTTATAACTGTTATAATATGCATTTATAGCAGCCATCCCCAAAGCGGCTTCTGAAAAATCCCAGGATTTAGCTAGCTTTGCAACCTCTCGCAGTGAACGCCCCTTTTGAGAGGCAATTGTATTTTGGTGTTGATCGTTCGTATTAATCACAGTAGCTATACCGGTGTTGCCGGAGTGAATCAAGCTTCGGTGTGTGCCTATTGCATCATATTCTACGATTAATTTGTCGGGAATTCCTTCAATTAAAGTATCATATAATTTCCACATTTATTTTCTCACTTTTCTTCTGACCTGCTATTGTCCATTGACAAAGTTTAGTGTTTGCTATATATTTTTTTGTAAAGAAACCATTATTTTTTGAACAATTTTATCTATAAGAGTATTCCGGTTTTCCGAAGTGATTGAGATGAGTTCCACTTTAGGATGATTTTTGATTTTATCATACCATGGAACGTAAATTTCTTTGATTACGCCCAATATGGGGATATTACCGTTTAAACATTCTACAACAGCTGTTTGGAATTGCAAGGCGTCATTTTCCAAAAATCCCAACTCATCCATACAAATAAGATCGGCATACTCCCGGCTATTATGTAGAATTGAAACTCCCAGTGTATTAAATACTTCCGGAAGGCCGACCACTTTAAGAAGATTTCGTTTTGCTATACGATGAGGATCATCATACTTTCGAATCTCGCAAAAGGGTGACATATAAATATCAAGGTCATTGTCCAAGCCGGGATAAGTGCTAAATCCACCGGGTTTTAATTCAAAATGATCCGTTAACCGTCCAACGGTACGACGAACTAATGTGCTTTTCCCGATATGGCGGGGGCCACTTATAAAAATGTGCATTTTAACACCTCGTTTTGAAAGGATAAGGGTTATGAATCAACAGTATGAATTTCATGTCAGAGTTCGTGTAGCACCTGACGGAACAAATTTTAAATCCGCTTTCGGTCCGGGAACAGCTATTTTGCTTAGGGGTGTTGAAAAAACCGGATCTCTGAACCAGGCAGCAAAGTTGATAGGCATGGCTTATAGTAAAGCCTGGAAAAGTATCAAAAATACGGAAGCCCAGTTGGGTTTTTTTTTGATCGAGCGCCACGGACCACGAGGCTCTGTCCTTACCGTCAAAGGCAAACAATTTTTAAATATGTATGATGAAATGGAGCGTGTTGCCCATAAAGCCGTTTTTGAGGTCTTACAAGCCAACGATTTCAATATTTAATGTATTGGGAGACAGACGGTTCGGCAATTTTGATTCCGATCGGTAATTGATAGAATATCCATAGGGATTCCGTAGACATCCTCAAGGGATTGGTTGGTCAATACCGAATAAGGATCACCGAACCCTACCATTCTTCCTTTTGAAAGCAGCAATGCCTTAGTAGCAATCGTAAATGGCTGGGAAGGACTGTGGGTTGTTAATATTATTATTCTTCCTTCTTTAGCAGATGTGTCAACTGCATTCATAATAAGTTGTTGATTTGCAAAATCAAGGCTGGATGTGGGCTCATCCATAATCAGAATCCCTGCATTTTGGCATAAAGCCCGGGCGATTAGCACAAGTTGACGTTCACCGCCGGATAACTTGGTATAAATCCGGTCAGCCATATGTGCAATTCGTACTTTTTTCAATGCTTGGTAAGCAATATCGACATCTTCTTTGGAAGGAGTTTTCCATTGCCCGATGTGGCAGGTACGTCCTAATGTAACCATTTCCAGTACTGTATAAGGAAACAGTATCCGGTCGGATTGGGGAATATAGGCAAAAGACTTAGCTAAAGAAGTCCTATTCATTATGATGGTATCTTTACCCTCAAGAAGTACCTGTCCATTTGTTTTTGGAATGAATCGCAAAAGAAGTTTTAGCAAAGTTGTTTTACCGCTGCCGTTTGGCCCCAGCACACAAAGGATATCACCCGGATTCAATCCAAAGGAAATTCCGTACAGAACTGTTCTTTTCCCGTAACCCCCCATCAAGTCGATAACCTGTAAATACATTTTTTTACCTCTCTCGTTTTATAATTAACATTATGAAAAAAGGCGCTCCCATAACGGCAGTTAATACTCCCAAAGGAATTTCCATTATAGAAAGAGAACGGGCCAAGTTATCCATTAAAAGCAGGAAAGAACCGCCCATCAGTGCTGCAGTAGGCAGCATCCTGCGGTAATCTGCACCTACAATACCTCTTGAAAGATGCGGAATCATAAGTCCCACCCATCCGATAAGCCCCCCGAGACAAACTGCTGCAGAACTTATTACAGTGGCCGCTGTCACTGCGAGCAGTCGGATTTTTTTAGGATCAATACCCAGAGCCTCCGCTTCTTCGTCACCCAAAGTTAGTAAGTTCAAACGCCAACGCAATGAATAAATAAGTATACTGCCAACCGCTATAGGAACCAGGCTAAAGCTGACAGAAGATGCATTTACTTTTGACAGACTTCCCATTAACCAAAAAGTAATAGCCGGAAGGATATCATTCGGATCCGCCAAGTATTTTAATACGGTGATCAGGGAAGAAGCCAGTGAACCCAGCATAGTTCCTGCTAAAATCAAACTGATTTCATGCCCGAATTTTGCCCTTGTTCCAATGAAATAAGCAAGACTTACTACAAGTATTCCAAACACAAAAGCATTAATTTGTACCATAAAATAAGGCAATCTCAATGTAATCGCAAGAGCGGCGCCCAGGCCCGCTCCCGTGGATACTCCCAAAATATCGGGTGATACCAACGGATTTTTAAACATGCCCTGATAAGCAGCACCGGAGATGCTTAATCCCGCTCCAATAATATAAGCTGCAATGATGCGGGGAATCCGAATATTTCTAATAATATTTGATACTTCGTCATTCACCGCTGTTTCTCCTCTAAAAAGAAAACACAGAATGTCATTTATGGAAATCTCATAAAAGCCTACAGCCAGTGAACCAAATAAAATGATAATACTTGTAAAAAGAAGAAATAGTATAAGCCAAGAGCTATTATTTTTATCTTGTATTGTTAGTTTGATCATAATTACTTACTATGTAATCCTATTATAAAGTTTCAAGCAATATTTCGACTATTATTCTCAAATGAGTATATTACATTCCATATAACCTGTCAAGAAAATAAGGTGGTGAAGAAATATAATTTATATTGACAAGAATGTTACAATTCGTTATGCTTAATACAGCTATTATTCTCATTTGAGTATAATAATTAATATCTGAAAGGAGATAAAAAGTGAGAAAGAAAATTCTATTATTTTCCCTATGTATTGCACTAATTATGTCAATGTTTGCGGGATGCTCACAAACAATGGATGATGATGCAAAATCAGAATTTAGGGAAATTACCGACATGGCGGGACGTACCGTTACAGTTCCAACTGAAATACATTCTGTATTTTCAATTTCTGCTTCCGGAACCATAATCCTTTATACAATTGATCCGGGGTTGCTGATTGGAGTGAACTATGAATTCAATGACGCTGAAAAAGAATTTATTTTAGAAGAGTATCGTAATTTACCCGCATTCGGACAAGGCGGAAAAATCAATCAAGAAGCTATAATAGCTGAAGCACCGGATATTTGCATTACATATGGAACTCTATCTGAAGCTGATGTTTCCGAAGCGGAGAATTTTATGGATCAGACAGGTATTCCGGTTGTTATGCTTGACGGTTCTTTGTCTTCCGCAGCCGATACTTATCGATTTTTAGGGAAACTATTGAAGGCAGAGGAACGAACAAACGTATTAGCAGCTTATGCAGAAAACGCATTGGAATTTGCAGAAACAATAGATATTCCGGATAGTGAAAGAGTAAGCGTTTATTATGGAAACGGATTAGAATCCTTAGAAACCGCACCTGTCGGTTCTCCTCACGCAGAATTGCTCTCTCTAGTGGACGGGATTAATGTAGCTTCATTGGAAGGTGAGATTACTTCCAGAATCGACATCAGTGCAGAGCAAATAATAAGCTGGA
>JAQUJQ010000110.1 GCA_028680875.1 Eubacteriales bacterium | reverse complement strand
TCCAACAGTTGATTAGCTTTTACCGCACTCTTACATGCACTCATAATTATTGTATCCAAATTTACTTTATCAGTAAACTCCTTGCCTCTGCTAATTTCATCTAGATAATGATCAAGGAATTCTTTTGCTTGCGGGAGACTCATAAACGAAGGTACCCCTTTAATTATAATTGATTTTAAACCAAATTCTTCTAATATAAACCCCATAGAACGTAATGGATCCATCAGGCTATCAAGTTGATGGGCTGAGGTAAGAGGAACCTGGATTACAAAAGGTGCCAGCAATCCCTGAGATGCTTTTTCTTCTGCCATCCATATTGCCAGGAGCTTTTCATAAAATACTCTTTCATGGGCTGCGTGTTGGTCAATTAAATAGAGATTCTCATCATCGTTTCCTATAATATAGGTGCCAAAAATGGAGTTGGTTACTTTAATCGTTGATAAATCAAAGGGCACTTCGTAATCAGGTAATTCCTCCATAATAAAATCAACTTTTTTACTATTTTGTCGCTTTGTTGACAATAACGTTTTTATGTCGACCTGGTTTCCCGGCACGTTATTTGTTCTTTTTAATCCTTGGGACTTATCAGCTACTCGAAAGATCTTTTCTTCCTTGATTTCCGGAATTCCTTCTTTTGTTAAGAGTCCTTTTTGAATTGCTTTTATAACAAATTCAGAAATATCCTCATTGTCATCGAAACGTATTTCTCGTTTATTGGGATGAATGTTTACATCCAATCGATTTGGCTTTACTGCTAAAAACATAAACACTATGGGATAACGGCCCTCAGGAATCCTCTCTCCATATGCTTTTGTAACTGCATCTTCAAGAATTTTGTTTTTAATATAGCGGCCATTGACAAAGAATACCTGGTTTTTTCTATTTGGTTTACTAATATTCTGTGATGACAGATAAGCCTCTATTTCATAGTCCCCTTCTTTGCTTGTAGTGGTTAGAAGCTTGTCCTTTATATCTTTACTATATATGGTAAGGATGTTAGCATACACGCTACCCTTCCCCGGTGTGGCAAACAAAGTAACTCCGTTGTTAATCAAGTGAATGCGAATGCCCGGGTAAGCCAATGCTATCTTGGATACAAAGTCGATGATCAGAGAACTTTCCGTACCGTCCTGCTTGAGAAATTTCAATCGGGCGGGAGTATTATAAAAAAGGTTTCTTACAATGGCCGTTGTACCGTCAGGACAGCCCGTATCTCCCTGTAATGCAACCCGGCCTCCCTCAATCATTATGCGAGACCCTATCTTTTCTTCCTTTGTTTTGGTAATAACTTCAATTTTGGTAACCGCAGCAATGCTCGCAAGAGCCTCTCCGCGGAAGCCCAAGGTCGTTATGAAGTCCAAATCCTTTGCATCCTTTATTTTACTGGTGGCATGTCGTTGGAAAGCCAGGCTAAGATCCGCCTTTGAAATACCACAGCCATTGTCTGTTACACGAATATAGGTTTTCCCACCATTCTTTATTTCTACTGTAATTACATTCGCACCAGCATCAATAGCATTTTCTAAAAGCTCTTTCACAATGGAAAGAGGCCGATCCACAACCTCACCGGCAGCGATTTTATCCGCTGTCTCCTTGGGCAATCGATCAATCCTGTTTTTTAGCAGCATCTTTTAATTCCTCCAAAATTCTAATGGCTTGTGAAGGGGTGATTTCCATTAAATCTAATGCCTTGAGACGTTCTACAACCGGATTTTCTAAAAAGTCGAATAAAGAAACCTGCAAACTTTCTTCTTCTTGTTTTTTATTGCTTTCCTCTACACCTCTTTCCAACTCATAAAGTTTTTGACGGGCAGTCTCCAATACGATCGGGGGCACGCCTGCCAGTTTGGCTACATGAATACCATAACTCTTACTGGCACTGCCTTCAATTATTTTATGCAAAAAAATAATTGTACCATTTTGCTCCTGAACATCAACATTAAGATTTTGAAGTCCCGAAATTGTTGATTCCAAGGCGGTCAATTCATGATAATGGGTAGCAAAGAGAGTTCTGACCTGACGTTGACTGTTACATAGATATTCTACTACAGCCCATGCGATGGAAAGACCATCATAGGTGCTTGTGCCTCGACCGATTTCATCCAGAATTACTAAACTTTTTTCTGAAGCGGTGTTAAGTATATAAGCCAGTTCACTCATTTCCACAAAAAAGGTACTATGTCCCTGAGTTAAATTGTCTGATGCGCCGATTCGTGTATATATCCGGTCCACAAGGCCGATTTTCGCCTGTTCTGCGGGGACAAAGCATCCGATTTGAGCCATGAGTACAATGAGGGCAGTTTGTCTCATATAGGTTGATTTCCCGGACATGTTGGGCCCGGTAATCAAAAGCATGCTGTGGTGTTCTCCATCCAAATAGGTATCATTGGCCACGAAAATTCCATCTTTGGTCATCTGTTCCAACACGGGATGCCTTCCTTTTTCAATACGAATGATTGAGGAGTCATCAATTGTCGGTTTTACATATCCCATTCGACTGCTTACTTCTGCAAAAGATAATAGAACATCCAGAACTGCCAGAGCTGCTGAGGTACTTTGAATGCTTGTAATGTGATCTTGTATCTCTTCACGGATTTGCTGGAAAAGTTCATATTCCAATTGGTTAATCTTTGTTTCCGCATTTAAAACTATTGATTCAACTTCTTTTAACTCGGGAGTAATAAAACGCTCACAGTTAACCAAGGTTTGTTTTCGGATATAATCCTCCGGAATAGAATCATAATAAGATTTAGTTACTTCAATATAATAGCCGAAAACCTTGTTAAAACCAACCTTCAGATTTTTAATACCGGTTCTCTTCCTTTCCACTCCTTCTAAGCCTGCAATCCAATCCTGCCCTTCTTTAATAGAATCTTTAAGATGGTCCAGTTCGGCAGAATGGCCTTCCCGGATTATGCCACCCTCTTTTATAGTAAAAGGGGGATCGTCTTCAATTGACCCTTCAATCAAATGATAAACAGGCTTCAGATCTTCTATCTCGTTTTCCAATTTCTCTAATAACGGGTCCCCGCATTGGAATAATTCTGCTTTTATATCCGGTAGTACATGGATAGAGTTGCGAAGTGCAATCAGGTCTCTGGCATTGGTATTTCCGCAGGCAATCCGGCCGGTTAACCGTTCCAGATCGTAAACTTGTTTCAAGGTTTCTTTTAAATTGTTATGTAAAATAATCTCATCGACAAGCAATTCTACGCTATCCAAGCGTTTTTTGATCATGTCTGCTTGGTTTAAAGGTTCTTTCAGCCATTGCTTCAATTTTCTTGATCCCATGGCTGTTTGGGTTCGATCTAATACACCCAGCAATGACCCTTGTATTTTTTTGTCATAAAGTGTTTCGGTCAATTCCAAATTCCTAAAAGTTGCCTTATCCAAAGTCATATGGTTTCCTATATCTGATACTTTTAAGTTTTGAATATGTGTAAGTGATTGTTTTTGGGTTTCAAGCAAATATGAAAGTAAGGCTCCCAATGCCTTTGTTGCATTTTCTAAATCAGCCAAACCTAAGCCGTGAAGGGACTTAACTTTGAATTGATTTAATATGCGGTTTTCTATTTCGTAATCCCTATAATAAGAGTCTTCCAACAGGGTTATATATGCATCGGCCATAACATCTTCCGTTATTTCCTGATTAATCAGTATTTCCTTTGCTTGGAGCTTAACCAACTCGTTTGACAGCGTTTCCAGGTAGCTTTTCCCCGCCACTTCCAATACACCGATTTCTCCTGTTGAAAGGTCACAATATGCCAGGCCTGCTCCTTCTTGATAAATATAGATAGAAGTAAGGTAGTTGTTTTCCTTTTCTTTTAACATTGCTTGACTGACACGTGTCCCGGGGGTGATGATTTGAACAACCTCACGTTTTACAATCCCCTTAGCCGTAGCCGGGTCTTCAACCTGTTCACAGATAGCCACCTTATACCCCTTGTCCACAAGTTTTCCTATATAAGTTTCAGCGGCATGAAAAGGGACACCACACATAGGAGCTTTTTCTTCTAAGCCGCAATTCTTTCCGGTCAAGGTAATTTCTAAAGCTTTGGAAGCAACGATGGCATCTTCGAAGAACATCTCATAAAAATCGCCCAGTCTGAAGAATAGAATGCAATCCCGGTGCTTATTTTTTATCTCCATATATTGCTGCATCATTGGTGTCAACGACATATTCATATCCCCTTGTAAAAAAACATTCTAAGACTTTAAGAATAAAGACTGGCATGTGCTTGATCAACAATAGTGCTCGTATCCAACTCTTTAGTTAAGATAGATTCACCCTTTAGAAAAAACATTAGGTATTCAATATTGCCCTTTGCTCCTGTTAATGGAGAATAAGTCAGTCCCATAGTGTTTAGCCCGTTTTGCTTACCATAGTCGGCTACCTTAAGAATCACTTGATTATGAATTATTTTATCCTTAATTACACCATGTTTTCCTACCTGCTCACGACCCGCCTCAAATTGAGGTTTGATCAAAGCTATAACCTTCCCATTTTCTTTTAGAATCTTTTGAGCTACAGGAAATACCAGATTAAGTGAAATAAATGATACATCAATAGTAATAATGTCAAGCAACTCCGGTATTGTGCTCGGATCTAAATGGCGAATGTTGGTTTTTTCCATATTAATAACTCTGGGATCTATTCTAAGCTTATAATCAAGCTGTCCGTATCCCACATCTATGGCATAAACCCTGGAAGCTCCCTTTTGTAACATGCAATCAGTAAAGCCTCCGGTAGATGCTCCTATATCTGCAACGACTTTATTTTCCGGGTTTATATCAAACTCTTTAAGGGCTTTTTCAAGCTTCAATCCGCCCCTTCCCACATAGGGACATGGATTTTCTTGAATGTGGATAGTTGAATCGGTTTTCACCGTCATACCCGGTTTATCTGAAATCTGTCGATTTATGTAAACAAGGCCTGCCATTATAGCGACCTTAGCTTTTTCTCTGGATGGATAGTATCCTTTTTGAACAAGTAAGACATCAAGCCTTTCCTTCAATAAATTCACCCACCCTCTTCGCAACGGAATCAGCATCCAATTTGTATTCCGCAAAAAGCTGTTCCATATTCCCATGGGGAATGAAGCAATCCGGCCAACCAAGACATAGTGTTTTCAGATCTCGAACACCTTCTGATGCTAATAATGATAAAATTCCGCTGCCAAAGCCTCCAATAATTACGTTATCCTCTAGAGTGACCATGTTGCCGGTTTTTTTCACCGATGTCAGGATTGTATTCATATCAACAGGTTTAAGGAATCTTGCATTGATTACCTCTGCTTCATAACCGATTGATTTCAATTTTGTCCGAGCCTCCATGGCAATTTGTACCATTTTACCAATGGCAACCAGACTTACATCTTTTCCTTCAGCCAATAATTCTGAGTTTCCATCTATTATTTGATTATTGTCGGAGTCAGGACAGTTCCAGACTTGCCCTTTCGGGTAACGAATGGCGCAGGGGCCGTTCAAGGTGTGTGCATAGTCCATCATAGCTTCCAATTCTCTGCTATCTTTTGGAGCCATAACCGTCATACCGGGCATGTGGGAAAGATAAGAAAAGTCAAAAACTCCGTGATGAGTTTCACCATCATTGCCTACGTTACCTGCACGGTCAAGCATAAAAATGACGGGTAACTTTTGCAGGCATACATCCACCAGTAATTGATCGTAGGAACGTTGAAGGAATGTAGAATAAATGGCAACTACAGGTTTGTATCCATTTAGAGCCAGTCCTGCGGCAAATGTGACTGCATGTTGCTCTGCAATACCGACGTCAAAGGTTCTG
>JAQUJQ010000109.1 GCA_028680875.1 Eubacteriales bacterium | reverse complement strand
TCTTTGAAAAATTCGGCGGTCATGCCGGGGCTTGTGGTTTCTTGATGAAGAAGGACAAATTGGAGACGTTACGGAAAGCTTTACATACAATCGGAGAAAACCTTTATCGTGCCGATTCTTCTTTATTTGTACCAAAGCTCAATATTGACGGTATTTTAGCCCCCCAATGGGTAAATGATAAGTTGATTCAAAAACTGGAAAAGCTGGAACCCTATGGCCACAAAAACCCGAAACCACTGTTCTGCCTTCAAGACCTATCTCTTAAAAATCCTGTTTTTATGGGAGAACAACAGCAACATGTCCGTTTTTTAGCTTCAGACATAGCTTGCATCCTATTTAATCGCGGAGCAGAGTATAAAGAACAACTGCGATCAGGTATAAAAGGTGATTTGGTTGGATATCCGGAGATAAACCGTTGGAATGGAATCGAGAAAATACAGTTTGTGGTGTCGGATATTAGATGTTATAATGAATAGTATTTTCAAATTAAGAAAAGAGCAGAGCAAATGTTAACCATTAAGAAACGTAATTTAATATTCCTCATGATAGTATCATTGATGATTGGTACATTAGTCATGGGAGGAATTCAGGCTACCTATGGTCATCTTACAAACCAAGTCGATGTTACAGAGGCGGAGTACCAGGAGTATAAGAAACTCAAAGCCGATTACGGCGAACTGTCTGCATTAAAGAAGCTGATCGAAGAAAGATATTATATTCCTGTGGATTCAGAACATTTATACGAAGGAATTTATAAAGGATTGTTTTGGGGGATAGGTGACCCTTATTCTGCTTATTTGTCTAAAGAAGAGTATGATGAGTTGATGATTTCAACCACCGGCGAGTACCAGGGAATAGGTGTAACCATTGCTCCGGATGAATCGGGATATATCAATGTAGTAGCGCCGATGGACGGTTCACCGGCAGATAAAGCCGGGATAAAATCAGGGGATAAAATCATAGCAGTTAACGGTGTAAATTTTAGTGGAAAAACAATAGATAGGGCTGCCGGCTCGATGCGAGGTGCAGAAGGTACGAAGGTTGGGGTAACAATACTCCGGGGAGATGAAACTCTTGAATTCAAACTGACAAGGGCTAAGATCACCTTAGAAACCGTCAAATCCGAAACCTTTAAAAATGGAATCGGTTATATTCGTATCAGTTCCTTTGAAGAGAATACGGCAAAAGATTTTAACAAAGCACTGCGGGATATGGAATTATCCGAAGTTAAGGGATTAATAGTCGATCTGCGGGATAATCCGGGCGGATTGGTGGATGTCAGCGTGGAGGTTGCAGATTTACTTCTTCCTGAGGGAATCGTTACATATACGGAAGATCGGAAAGGGGAAAAGAAATATTTTAAATCAAAAGCAGGGTTTACCAAATTACCCTTTGTCCTTTTAGTCAATAATGGATCAGCCAGTGCCAGCGAAATTGTGGCGGGGGCAGTTAAGGATTTTGGAACAGGTAAAATTGTGGGGACCACCACTTACGGGAAAGGTATTATTCAAGAAATCATTCCTTTAGATAACGGTGGAGCAACCAAACTAACCATCATGCAATATTTTTCACCTAAAGGGAATGTAATTCACAAGGTGGGTGTAAAGCCGGATTATGTGGTGGAATCAGCAGATCTTCAATTACAGAAGGCAGTTGAAGTTCTACTTTAATTGCTTAAGAATTCCTTTATAGCCATCCGCACCATAGACTAGACAACGGTTGACCCGACTGATTGTGGCTGTGCTGGCTGTGGTGATTTTTTCAATTTCACTGTAGGTTTTCTTCTCCGATAAGAGTTTAGCTACCTGAAATCGTTGGGCCATCGCTTGAATTTCCTTAATCGTACAAAGATCCTCAAAGAAACGATAACAATCATCTTCTGTTTCTAACAGGAGAACAGCCTTAAATAAGTCATCGGTTTCTTTATTCTTAAGTTTTGATTCGTAGTTCATCATTACTCTCCAATCTCAAATAAGACCAATAGGCCTCTATCGCTTTAATGCATTACAGTATCATTATAATACGTAAGATTAGTCTTGACAATTGTTTTTTTTTCCAGTAGTATTATTTAAGCGAAAAGGGAGTAGTTTCTAGCTTATGATCAACATTACGGCACAATGCCTGGTTATAAGCCCGTTAAGGTAACAAGACTTTTAGCATAATTATCAGGAATTTGCAGATATTATGTTAATTGTCTTCTTTTATTTTAAGGACATTTATTGAAAGTAAATATCTGTAATATGGAGGAGTTAAATATATGTTTGAACAACAGACAATTTTACAAGTTCTCAGCCAAATGAAGGTGGACCGACAGACAGGGCTGTCCGCCGCAGAAGCGGCAAAACGTTTGGAAGAAAATGGGCCAAACGCATTTGAAGAGAAAAAACCGAAGACTATGGTTCAAATGTTCCTTGCTCAATTGCGGGACCCTATGATTTATATATTGTTTGCAGCAGTAGCGATTTCTGCATTTCTTAAAGAATTTGGAGATGCCTCAATTATTTTGGCAGTCATCCTTCTAAATGCTATTATCGGGGTTGTCCAAGAATCCAAAGCTGAAAAATCACTGGAAGCATTAAAAAAGTTATCCAGCCCCATGGCCTTAGTCCGACGGGATGGTAGTGTGATAGAGATTCCTGCTGCTGATCTTGTAAAGGGAGACATAGTGGTTCTTGAAGCCGGTCGTATAATTCCGGCAGATATACGCCTTTTATCAAGTATTAACCTGAAGATTGAAGAATCTGCTTTGACCGGAGAATCTGTTCCGGTGGAAAAGGATGCTGATTTTATTGCCCGGGGTGAGGTGACCTTGGGTGACCGTTTAAATATGGCTTACCTCTCCACAAGTGTAGCCTACGGAAGAGGAGAGGGTGTGGTTGTACGGACCGGCATGGATACAGAGATCGGCAAAATTGCCAGAATGATCAGTGAATCTCCTGATCAGATGACACCCTTGCAGAAACGACTGGGAGATTTGGGAAAGGTGTTAGGAATTCTGGCTTTGATTCTGTGTGTAGTCCTCTTTCTTGTGGCCATGTTACAGGATCGGGACGTTATGGACATGCTGCTTACTGCAATAGCGCTGGCAGTTGCTGCCATTCCGGAAGGCCTCCCGGCAGTCGTTACCATAGTACTGGCCTTAGGTGTCATGCGTATGGTTAAAGTTAATACTATCGTTAGGAGACTGCCTGCCGTAGAAACTCTTGGTTCTGTCAGTGTAGTCTGTTCTGATAAAACCGGAACTTTAACACAGAATAAGATGACTGTCACAAAAGTCTATACTGATGAAACCTTAATGGATGTAAGTGAATTAAATCATGAAAAAAATCCTCTGTTGGTAGAAGGCTTTGTTTTATGTACCGATGCTTCTATTAAAGATGATTGCCGTTTGGGAGATCCGACAGAGCTTGCTCTTTTGGATATGGGAATAAATTTGGGAGTCATTAAGAGAGAACTTGAGGAAAATGCGCCAAGATTCAACGAACAACCCTTCGATTCCGCTCGAAAGATGATGACCACTGTTCATAGAGACCGAAACGGCAAGGTAATCGCTTATACGAAGGGAGCCATGGACCGAATCATTCAAAAATGCACACATATCCGTATTAATGGTCAAGATCAGCCGATTACAGAGGCGGACAAGCAAAACATTATCTCTGCATCTAAAGAGATGGCAATGCTCGCTCTTAGGGTACTGGCTTTAGCGATAAAGACCGATGTAGATACGGCTACCGAGGACAACCTTACCTTTATCGGTCTTGTGGGCATGATCGATCCTCCAAGGCCGGAAGCAGCAAGCGCAGTGGAAATTTTTAAGGAGGCTGCCGTTACCACTATAATGATTACGGGTGATCACATTGATACAGCATTTGCAATTGCTAAAGAACTGGGAATTGCAGAAGATGAGAGCCAATGCATTACCGGTGATGATCTGAACAAAATGAACCAGGAGGAGCTCAACCAAGCAGTACCGGATTTACGGGTATTCGCAAGAGTCTCTCCTGAAAACAAGGTGATGATTGTCAATGCTTTCCGCTCTCACAATCACATCGTTTCAATGACCGGCGACGGAGTTAATGATGCCCCCTCTCTAAAAGCGGCCGATATCGGTGTTGCAATGGGAATTACCGGTACAGACGTAGCCAAGGGTGCTGCGGATATGATATTGACCGATGACAATTTTGCAACCATAGAGAAGGCCATTGAGGAAGGACGAAACATCTATAACAACATAAGGAAAACAGTCCTTTTTCTCCTGTCATCAAACTTAGGGGAAATCATTACTATGTTTGTTGCTATAATAGTCGGATTGGCTTCTCCTCTTAAAGCCATTCATATCCTGTGGGTCAATTTAATTACCGACTCCCTGCCGGGCCTTGCTTTAGGTGTGGATACAGGTGATCCGGAAATAATGAAGGTGGCACCAAGGGATCCAAAGGAAAGTCTCTTTGCAAACGGGGGCCTTGTAATTACCTTATTTTTCGGTATTGTTATCGGGGCCATAACCCTAGGAGCCTTTCTCTATATGCCGATCACCATATTAATGCAATCAGGTCAGTCAGTTACTTTTGATGCCATAAAGTTACTTTATAAGGATCCGATCGTTTATACCTATTCACAGACTTATGCCTTTACTGTTTTGGCCATTTCACAACTCTTCAATGCTATGGGTATGCGGAATCTTCACAAATCAATATTTAAATTTAATCACTTCAACAATCGGATGATGCTGGTGGCATTTGTTGTTGGCTTTACTTTACAAATCCTTGTAACGGAAGTTGACTTTTTAACCCAGGTTTTTGATACCGCTGAACTTTCTTTAAGAGAATGGATTGATCTGATTATCCTTTCCACAGCACCTTTGTGGTTCCATGAACTTTTTGTCTTTATCAGGTATCTTAAGAGGAAGTAATTCTTCCCTTATTACCCATTTCAGTGTATGATAGACAATAAGAGAAATGGGAGGGTGTAATGCATATTTACATCTGTAAATGGGATAAGGAAAAAGCAGGGGATGAACCCATAAGACAATTCTTGAAAGACTATTCTGTTAAAAAAAACTTAGGGCTTACCTGTGAGGAGATTAACCAAACTCCTATAGTTCGGGGAGCTCATGGAAAGCCCTATTTTAAAGATTTACCGCAAATCCATTTTTCCATCAGTCATTCCGGGCGATATTTTGGATGTTGTTTTGAAACTGTACCCATAGGCTTTGATTTAGAAGATTTGGGCATAAGAAGATTGAAAATCAAGGCAGTCGCCAGACGTTTCTTTACCCAGCAGGAATATGAATACGTTTTAACCGGCGGAGAGAAAGCATTTTACGAGATTTGGATCCGTAAAGAGGCCTATGTAAAATATCTGGGCAAGGGTATTAGCTTCGGCTTATCTCGTTTTGAGGTGGTAGGGGAAAAGGGAATCCTGGATCAATTAGAAGATGTATATCTAGGAGAAATTTCCATTTGCCCACATATTAAAGCAGCTTATGCAGCACCAAAAGCGGTTACAATCGAAGTAATTAAGATTGAACCCGGAGGGGAGAGAAGACTGTGTTAGCAGAGGATAAAAAACGGAATTGGAAGGTGTATGGAGGTGCCCTTTTATTCTCCCTGATCGTCGGATTTTCCTTTTTAGGGGTAAAAACCTGTGTTAAAGTAGCCACCCCATTGGAGACCCTTACATATCGGTTCATAACCCGGGCCAAATTTTACATCGTGTGCATTTTTTTCTTGGGGAGATGTGAAGACTACTCTGCCAAATGCACCGGGATAGTCAGCTTTTTCCATTTCCTTTATTATCGTATCGGTATCCATACTGCCGGCACGAGTGATGGCCTCTTTTAA
>JAQUJQ010000108.1:4083-5844 GCA_028680875.1 Eubacteriales bacterium | reverse complement strand
TTCTGGTTTTATTGGCATCACATTTTCTTGTCAAATTTAAGGAGAGCAGAGCATTAAGTGGTATTTTAGAAGGTATCCGGCCTGCTGCGTTAGGCCTTTTGGCTTCGGCAGTCATATTCCTTGCTCAAGAATCCATCTTTACAGGGTTTCATTTAAATCTATTGCCTATGCTTTTTTTTATTATTGTGGTTTTTGTAAATGGAAAGTACAGAATAAGTCCTATTACATTGACCATTTTGGCCGGGTTTGTTGGAGCGTTTATCATTAGGTAGGAGGAAATCAAATATGAAGAAGATAGCAATCATTGAAATGGAAAACGGGAATATAATAAAGGCTGAGCTTTATCCCGAAGTTGCACCGGCTACGGTTGCAAATTTTATTGAGTTGGCTGAGAAGGGATTTTATAATGGAAAAACCTTTCATCGTATAATTCCGGGATTTATGATTCAAGGCGGCTGCCCCTTGGGAACCGGGACGGGAGGGCCGGGGTATACTATTACGGGGGAATTTACCGCCAATGGCTTTCCAAATAACCTGAACCATGATCGTGGCGTCCTTTCTATGGCCCGGTCTATGAATCCAAATTCTGCGGGTTCTCAATTTTTTATTATGGTGGCTAAATCTCCACATTTGGACGGACAATATGCCGCTTTCGGAAAAGTAATCGAAGGCATGGAAGAGGTAGATCAGATCGTTCGTACCAAGAGAGATGAAAGAGATAAACCAGTTGTGCCACAAATTATGAAAAGAGTAACTATACAAGAGGTGCAAGAGAATGAAGAATGAGGGTTGACATCCCTGTAACATTATTGTAATATTACAGTATATTTTTTTACGGATTCACATAATATATAAGAACAGAAAACAACCCAACCGAACCGAGGGGGATTCTATGAATATTAAGAATACGATAAAAACGGACAAGATTAGGAAAGCCGTTAAGACCATCAAGGAGACCATAGTTGACTTTCGAATTGTGACGTTAAGTAAGGTGAGCAAAAAAACCTTGATTCGTATTGGAGCCGGTGCATTGGGAGCAATCATAATTGGTGGAGCTTTGTTCTTTGCCTCTGAAGTTCTTAAGCCAGATGGTTTAGAATCGGTGATGGCAGAGCAGGAAGAGGCAGAAGTGAAAACTACGCCCTATTGCGCCATTCAGATTAACGGAAAAGAGGTTGTAGCACTGGCTGACCGAGAGACGGCACAGACCGTTTTGGACCGGGTGGTTTCTAATTATCAGACAGAAGGCTCTGAGATTATTGATGTTTCTTATGCCGAAAATGTGGAGCTGGTTGAGAAAGATGGAATTAATCCTCAACTTATGTCAGTGGATGATGCGATAACTATGGTTCTGACTGGGACGAAGGAGCCAAAAACCCATATCATTGCTGATGGTGACAATCTTTGGGATATTTCTATGAACAGTGGAATGTCTGTAGATGAACTGATAGCAGCTAATCCGGATGTGAATCCCGACTGTTTAAAAGTTGGAACTGCATTAAATCTATTTGAGTTGAAACCTTATATTCATTTAACCCTTACAGAGCAATATTCTACTACCGAAAATATCAACTATGACATCGCTTATGAAGAGACAAGTACATTGTATAAAGGTGAACTTCAGGTTAAAGCAGCGGGTGTTTATGGGCAACGAAAGATTAAAAAAGAAACTGTTAAGGAAAATGGAACTCTCATCTCTTCCAATGAAATAGAATCTCAGGTTATAAGCCAACCAAAATCCCAGATCGTTCTTAAAGGAAC
>JAQUJQ010000108.1:0-3983 GCA_028680875.1 Eubacteriales bacterium | reverse complement strand
GCAAGGAATGGGCTGGAAGTACTCTTATGTTATCCGGGAATCTGGGCTCTTATATTTCATAGGCCGGCTCATTGGTTACATAGACACAAACTGAAGTTGATTGCCAGAATCATTTCCCAATTGGCTCGTTTCATGACGGGTATTGAGATTCACCCGGGAGCAACCATAGGGAAACGCTGTATGATTGATCATGGTATGGCTGTGGTTGTAGGTGAAACCACCGAAATCGGTGATGATGTCACTATCTATCAGGGAGTTACTTTGGGAGGTACGGGAAAAGATACAGGGAAACGGCATCCCACTATAGGAAACAATGTAATGATCAGTTCGGGGGCAAAAGTCTTAGGACCGTTTAAAGTGGGTAATAATTGTAAGATTGGTGCCGGTTCTGTTGTGTTGGAGGAAATTCCGAATAACTGTACGGTAGTGGGCATTCCCGGCAGGATTGTTAAACGGGGTGACCAAAAGGCAGAGGATCTCAACCAGGTGGATATGCCGGATCCAATCGCAGTAGAATTAGAATGCTTACGTAGAAGAATTGTACTGCTGGAAAATAAGCTGAGTAAAATAGAAGGAGATCAAAAGGATGAAGATTTATAATACATTAACCAGGAAAAAAGAAGATTTTGTTCCAATTGAGCAAGATGAAGCAAAAATCTATGTTTGTGGCCCTACCGTGTATAACTATTTTCATATTGGAAATGCAAGACCTTTTGTTGTTTTTGATACTTTAAGAAAATATCTGGAGTATCGAGGAAAAAGGGTAAGCTTTATTCAAAACTTTACCGATGTAGACGATAAGATTATAAATAAAGCCAGGGAAGAAGGGCTTTCTACTAAGGAAGTCAGTGAAAAATATATTCAAGAATATTTTAAAGATGCGGAAGAATTAAACGTAAAGAAAGCCAGCGTTCATCCAAGAGTTACAGAAAATATCAATGAGATTATAGATTTTGTTAAAGGACTTATGGATAAGGGTTATGCTTATGAAGTAGAAGGGGATATTTATTACAGTGCTCGCCAATTTCCGGACTATGGAAAGCTGTCCAGGCAGAATATTGAAGATTTAAATGTAGGAGCCCGTATTCAGGTCGGTGAGAAAAAACATGATCCCCTTGACTTTGTATTGTGGAAGGCGCGAAAAACGGAAGATGAGATTGCCTGGGAGTCTCCATGGGGTATGGGAAGACCCGGTTGGCACATTGAATGTTCAGTTATGGCAACAAAGTATTTAGGTGATACCATCGATATTCATGCAGGAGGACAGGATTTAGCCTTTCCGCATCATGAAAATGAAATTGCCCAAAGTGAGGCAATGACGGGAAAACCTTTTGCGAACTATTGGATGCACAATGGCTATATCACCATTGATAATGAAAAGATGTCCAAATCCAAAGGGAACTTTTTTACAGTACGGGATATTTTAAAACAGTATGATGGAGAGGTAATCCGTTTCTTTCTACTATCCGGTCATTATCGAAATCCGATCAACTTCAGCGAAGAATTGATGATTCAGTCCAAGAACAGCCTAGCCAGAATGCAAAATGCGAAGAATAATCTTTTACACTTAATTAAAAATGGCCGGGGAAAGATGAATGAATCAGAAATTACCATTTTTACTGATCTGACCAAATACAGAGAGCAGTTTATATATGCAATGGATGATGATTTGAATACGGCAGATGCAATCAGCGTTGTCTTTGAAATGATTAAGGATATAAATACTTATGTAAAAGAGGGCTGCAGTAAGGAGTTTGCAGAGAAATGCCTGGCATTATTAGATGAATTGACCGGTGTCCTGGGACTTCTTCGGGAACATCAGAAAAACGAAGAAATGGATTCTCGGATTCAAGCATTGATTGATGAGCGTCAAGAAGCCAGAAAAAATAAAGATTTTAAAAGAGCGGATGAAATACGGGATACCCTTAAGGAAAAAGGCATTACGCTCAAAGATACTCCTCAAGGACTTCAAATTATTCGGGATTAAATATTAAACAAAATAAAGGGAACACTTTTTATGAGGCAGAGCAATCTGCCTCATGTTTTTGTCCTACTAACCCGATGAAAGCGTTTATGAGTTAGTAAAGTAATGTCGATTATTTTAATTGTCAAAGCTAAACCAAAAGTATAAAACCATATTTGTCTATTAATTAACTAATGAATATTGTATACATTGCAAATATTCAAAAAAGGGTTGCAATTTAGAATTTTCAGGGTTAGAATTAATAGCAATACGTAGAAGGGAAAGCCTAGTATGTATATTAATGTATTAATATGCATAAGCTTTAGCACAATTTATGAGGAGGAAAAGGATTATGACTGGAAGAAAATTAATTGCACTATTTATGGTTCTTGCCCTAGGGATAACCACCTTTGCGGGATGCGGAGGCGGTGATAACAACAGCGGAAGTGCGGATTACTCTGCTGAAAACCCCATTGTCTTACGATTGGCGTCAGATGCCCCGCTAGAGCATATTGCAACAGGTTTGAATAAAGGAGCTGCAGAAAAAGTAAAAGAGAGAACAGAAGGAAGAGTAGAGGTTCAATACTTTCCGGCCAGTCAGCTTGGAGGATATGAAACCGTTTACGAAGAAATCGTAATGGGTGTGGTTGATATGGCTCAGATTACTATACCGGATGCCTTGGATGCACGCCTTGGTGCAGCTTATGTCCCCTATTATGCAACTAGTTTTGAAGAAGCAAAAATTTTATATGCACCTGATTCTTACATGGCTCAGGTAATGTCTGAGCTAACAGCACAAAATGATGTTAGATTCCTCGGATTTGTTTTAGAAGGTTTCATCGGTACGGGTTTAGTTACTGAACCTAAAGATATGGTTCCCGGCGCACCGAAAGGTGTTAAAACAAGAACTCCGGCTATGGCTACATTCCGGATTCCACAGGAAGATTTAGGTTTCAATGCAATCACTTTACCTTATGCGGAGGTTCCTACCGCAATTCAGACCAAGGTCGTTGAAGGATGGGTCGGTGGTACTCCGAATATGAATTATTCCTGGCTAGGTGAGATCATAAACTATATGTATGTTAATTACATTCATGCAGAGGCCACATCATATGTCATAAGTGAAAAAAGTTTAGCTAAATTGACGGAAGAAGATGCACAAATTTTGATTGATGTATTCCAGGAGCAGAGTATGGAGAGCTTTATTGTTTCCCAGGAAAACGAAGAACTTTATAAGAAAAAGTTAGAAGATGATTATGGTGTAGTCGTTTACGAATTTAGTGAGGAAGAACTTGCGGCAAACGCAGAATATGTAAGAAAGAATACTTGGCCAAAGTTGGAAGAATTGTTATCAAAGGAATTGATGGACGGATTCAGAGCCGAAGTTGAAAAATTAAAATAATGCCATTCTAACTAATAAATTCATTACATATCTCAGCACGACCCAAAGGGAAGTGATCCTTCCCTTTGGCATCGTACTAGCATAGAAAGGAGGCTAACCGTGAGCAGATTAGAAAATACTGCCTTCTGGAATGGCTTAGCCAAAGTATTGCGTTTTGTCATGATCATAACCTCTGTCTTGGTTACCCTGATTGTATTTGGCTCTGTCATCCTGCGTGAATTAAATTTAAATTTTCTTGGTTATGAGGAGATATTGATTATCGTTGCCTTTTGGCTATATATGATAGGTGCAGCTTATGGAAGCTATGAAAAAAGCCATATTACTGCAGATATTATTGTTGTCATGATGCCGGAAAGCATGATAAAATCATTATTTGCCCTTATTCGAAATACTCTGACAGTGGTTCTCGGGATCATCTTTCTTATTTGGGCTTATGAGTTGGTGCAGTGGACTATAGAAATGAATACCCGTACACCGGTTTGGAGGATTCCGGTCACTGTAGGGCAGAGCTCTATTTTAGTAGGTTTGTTTATCTCCAGTTTTTATCATCTTGTTTATCTTTATGACGAAGCTAAGAAATTTGTTGAAAAATATATCAAAAAAACCATCGCAATCGAC
>JAQUJQ010000107.1 GCA_028680875.1 Eubacteriales bacterium | reverse complement strand
ATAGTTATTGGTGCAGATACAATTGTTATCATTGATGAAAGCATATTGGGAAAGCCTTCCACAGAAGAGGAAGCTTTTGCTATGTTACGCAAGCTTTCCGGTCGTCGCCATCATGTCTTAACCGGGGTAAGTATTCTTAGTAGAGAAAGAGAGGAAACATTCTATACGTGTGCCGGGGTACATTTCTACCCTTGGTATCCGGAAGGTGAAGATTTGGCCAGACGTTATATTGCTACCGGATCTCCTTTGGATAAAGCCGGAGCTTATGGGATTCAGGATATGGGAGCTTTATTTGTTAGAAGCATAGAGGGAGATTACTATACGGTAATGGGCTTGCCGGTGGCAGAAGTATATAGACGTTTAAAGAATTTTGGTTTTCGAATATCTGATAAATGAAGTTATTAAACGCTGAATACAGGTAATAGTGAATTGGGAGGTTTTTATATGGAAAGAACTAAAGATGAACTGTTGCTTTTAATAACTTATTTTAAAGCCGTAATAGACAACTTACCTTTTGAAGTATGGTTTAAAGATTCCGATGGTAATTATCCTATTGTAAACAATAAACCTGACCCTGCTTTTGCTGAAGGGGAATGCTATAAAGATAAAATAGGAAACAGCGTATATGAAATACATAAGACACCTATCTTTGATGAATCAGGTAAACTGATTGGAACGGCAGGTTATACAAAAGATATTACCGAAAGCAAAAAAACATATGATGCTTTGCTTGAAAGTGAACGCAGCAAGGCAGTCCTATTATCAAATTTACCGGGAGTCGCTTATAGATCCAGTAATGATCATAATTTTACGATGACCTTTATTTCTGAAGGATGTTATGATTTGACAGGATATACAGCAGAAGAGCTGATTAGTAAGAATCCTTCCTATTATGATTTAATTCACCCCGAGCACAGAGATTTTTTATTTAAAAAATGGCAAAAAGACATTGGTTTAAATCTTATTTCTACCGATGAGTATCCTATAACAACAGCATCCGGTGAGACAAAGTGGGTATGGGAGCAATTTCAGGAGGTATATGATTCCGAGCAAAAACTGGTTGCCACAGAAGGTTTCATTACTGATATCACAGAAAGAAAACTTGCGGAGAAAGCACTAAAGCAAAGCGAGGAACGTTTCAGAACCATATTTGATGAAGCTCCGTTAGGTATGGGTATTTTTGATTCAATTAGTGGGGAGGCATACCAAGTGAATGCCAGATACGCAGAGATTGTAGGGAGAACAAAAGAGGAGGTATTGTCTTTAAATTGGAAAGAATACTCTCACCCTGATGAGATTGAAGAAAATCTCAATAACCATAAACTTCTTAATGCTGGTAAAATTCCCGGCTTTTCTATGAATAAACGTTATATCAAACCGGGAGGTTCTATAGTCTGGGTGAATATGACGATTGCTCCTTTTATGTATGAGGAAAGTTCGAACCCTTGTCATTTATGTATGATTGAAGATATTACCGAGCGGAAACAGGCAGAAGAAGAAATTATTTATCTCAGCTATTATGATCAATTGACAGGACTATTTAACCGCAGATATTATGAGGAAGAACTACGAAAAATTGATACAGTAAGAAATCTGCCCTTATCCTTGGTGATGGCAGATGTAAATGGATTAAAGCTGATCAATGATGCTTTTGGTCATATGGCAGGGGATCAGCTTTTAAAAAGGGTTGCAAATATTATAAGAGGGGAATGCAGGGCTGATGACATTGTAGCCAGAATTGGAGGAGATGAATTTATTTTACTCCTTCCCAAAACAGATACCATAGAAGCGGAAAAAATTATAGAAAGTATTAATTTAAAAATCTCAAGAGAGAAAATCAATAATATTATTTATTCGGTTTCATTCGGCTTAGGAACGAAGAGGGGCATTGCAGAAAAAATTACAAAGATTTATATGCAAGCTGAAGAACAAATGTATAGGAACAAATTATCTGAAAGTACAAGCATGAGAAATGAAACAATTAAGGTGATTACTAAAACCTTGTACGAAAAGAATAGAAGAGAACAACAGCATTGTGAACGGGTAAGTAAGCTGTGTGAGACGATTGGGAAAGCTTTAAAAATGAGTACATCCGATGTAAATGATCTTAAAACAGCCGGTTTACTGCATGATATCGGTAAGATCGGCATCGATAAAAAATTACTTAATAAGCAGGGTGAGCTAACAGAAATGGAATGGGCAGACATTAGACGTCATCCTGAAATCGGTTATCAAATATTAAGATCGGTAGATGAATTTGCACCAATTGCAGAATATGTTTTATATCATCATGAAAGAATTGATGGGCGAGGCTATCCAAGAGGCCTAAAAGGCGACGAAATTCTATTGCAGTCAAAAATAATCAGTATTGCGGATTCCTATGATGCGATGACCAGTGAAAGAAGCTATAAAGAGAAACTGGATCAATCACAAGCCATTGAGGAGATTCGGAGAAATGCCGGAACACAGTTTGATAAGGATATGGCTAAATTATTCATTGAAAAGGTAATTCCCAGTGAAATAAGATAAAAATGGTACACCCGACAGGAGTCGAACCTGCGGCCTTCAGAGTCGGAGTCTGACGCTCTATCCAGCTGAGCTACGGGTGCATATGCAGTGCATTACCGGCATTTAAAAAAAGTGGTGGGCAATATTGGACTCGAACCAACGACTTCCACCTTGTCGAGATGGCACTCTACCAACTGAGTTAATCGCCCGTAACCACTGTCCTATTATAACGAATGGCTTAAAAAAAATCAATAGCCATTTTACATTTCCATTACAATCAATGAAATCCTTTACCTTAAAGCTACTATTATATATAATTAAACCGTCAGACAGAATTCGACATAAGTTTCGGTTGGAAAAGGGAAGGGATAAGTGATCGTTTATGAAAAGATGGTTTACGTTATTATTTTTAGTCGGTATCATGATTCTGTTGGGGACAGGCATGGTTTTTTCCGCAGATAATGCTATAGCTATACAATTAGACGGGAAAGAAGTTGAAACTGATGTGAATCCAATCATTGAGGAGGGCAGAACTTTAGTACCCTATAGGGCTCTTTTGGAATCCATGGGCGGCAAGGTGCTTTGGGAGCCGGAGGCCCGCATGGCAACTGCAGTTTTGGGAAGCCGGAAAGTGCAAGTTACAATTGATAATATAACAGGCTTTGTAAACGGAATTACAAAAGGAATGGATGTGCCTCCACGAATTATCAATAGCCGGACAATGATCCCCCTTCGATTTGTGCTTGAAAACTTAAATTGTACTGTAGATTGGGATCAGCAGACGAGGACTGTCCTTATAAATTCTCCTAAAACAATCAAATCTACAGAGATAACGGATATTACTTTAGAAGAAACAGATACTTCTTATCGGATCATCGCTAAAGGAGACGGTTTGATAGAAGGTACAAGAACGTTTGCTTATGAGGATCCGGAGCGCTATGGGATTGATATTAAAAATGCATTATTTCTCGGAGGAAATGGAAGTCTATTAGAAGAAAATGAAGTATTCAGTAAAGTACGGTTTTCCCAATTTGATGAGGAAACTGTTCGTATTGTAACAGACTTAAAGGAAAAGGTTGCCGGAAAGGTGAGTTTATCAGAAGATCGAACTACCCTTTATATCGACTTTGACAAACCGGAGGTTCAGGGAAGTGAGTCTGAGTCCCAGTTGGATTGGCGGGCTGCAGGAAAGCTGATTGCAATTGATATAGGCCATGGCGGACGGGATCCGGGTGCAGAAGGAAAACGCAACGGGGACCACGTTGTTTGGGAAAAAGATTTGAATCTGGCTATTGGTCTGAGACTCTATGAATTACTAAAAAATGCGGGGGCGAATGTGGTTTTACTACGGGAAACCGATGTGACCATGAGTCTTTACACCAGGCCGGAATCGGCAAATGCCATAAATGCAGATCTGTTGGTGAGTATACATAATAATTCCAGCGAATCTCCTAAGCCTAACGGAACTGAGGTCCTGTATTACAGTAAGAATGGAGAAAAAGACTATGGATTTACCAGCCAATATATAGCTTCTTTTGTTCAGAAGGAAATGGTAACTGCTATCGGATTGATGGACAGAGGTATTAAAAATGCACCTCAATATGCTTTGCTGAACAAAAGCCTCATGCCGGCCATCATCATCGAAGGAGGCTTTCTGTCTCATCCCGGCGACCTTGAAGTTATGGTAGCCGATGACTATCCGGAAGTTTATGCCGGTGCTGTGGCAAAAGGCATAATTAATTCTTTAAATGCTATTGTGGATAAATAAATATGGAGAAACATTTTATGAATTTAAAACTGAAATCTTTTAGCGGAAGCAGAAACTATGTAGCCAGTCCTGAACTGATGTATGCAGTAAATGTGGCTATAGCGTTAGAGAAACCTCTATTAGTAAAGGGCGAGCCCGGGACGGGAAAAACCATGTTGGCAGAATCCATTTCCCAAGCCCTTTCAAAAGAGTTGATTATTTGGAGCATCAAATCTACTACAAAGGCCAAAGACGGTCTTTATGTTTATGATACGGTTCAGCGACTCTATGATAGTCAATTTAATGAAGGAGACGTTGCAGATATTAAAAAATACATCAAACCGGGTAGGCTGGGAGAAGCCTTCACTGCATCGGAACAGCCAGTTCTGTTGATTGATGAAATTGACAAGGCGGATTTGGAGTTCCCGAATGATTTATTATGGGAACTGGATAAAATGGAATTTTATATTCATGAAACAAAGGAGACTATTAAAGCTAAGAGAAGACCCATCGTAATCATTACTTCGAACGCAGAAAAAGAATTGCCGGATGCTTTTTTGCGCCGATGCATTTTTCATTATATTGCCTTTCCCGATCCGGACGCAATGAAGGATATTGTAAGAGTCCATTACAGCAATGTGGAAGATAAGCTTTTAGACCAGGTTATAAAGGCTTTCTATTGGATAAGGAATATTGAAGAAATCGAGAAAAAGCCCAGTACCTCTGAGCTTTTAGATTGGATTAAAGCATTGGAGATCAGCGGAATTAATACCGATCGAATTAGCGAAGAACTGCCCTTTATAGGGGTTCTTTTAAAGAAAAATCAGGATATGGATGTTCTTTGTGAAGTTAGGGAAAAAGGGTACAGCCATAAGCGTTGGGGATTATAATGTTTATTGATTTTTTTTATCTTTTAAGAGAACATAAATTAAAGGTTTCAATGAAGGAATGGCTGGCTTTGATGGAAGCTTTGGATAAAGGACTCTGCGGGCCCAGCCTGTTTGAATTTTATCATCTTTGCCGTACCGTACTGGTAAAGAGCGAGGCGGACTACGATAATTTTGATATGGCTTTTGCTCATTATTTTAAAAATTTAGAAAGCCCACCGGATATACCGCAAGAGGTTTGGGAATGGCTCAATGGAGGAGAAAAGACGAAGGAAGATCTTTTGGATAAGATTGATCCGAATGATCCGGAATATCAGCTGGACGAGCTTAAGGAGATGCTTGCAAAGCGATTAGAAGAGCAAAAAGGACGTCATCGGGGAGGAAACTATTGGATTGGGACAGGAGGCACTTCAGTGTTGGGCCATGGTGGCTTTGGGGAGCAAGGCCTGCGCATAGGCGGGGAAGGCCGTTATCGCTCTGCTTTACAGGTTGCCGGTCAGCGGGATTTCCGGGATTTCCGTAATGATTATATCTTGGATACACGGCAATTTCAAATGGCTTTTCGTAGGCTGCGACAATATTCATCTTTGATGGAGGCACCTAAGACAGAGTTGGATGTGGATGCCACAATAAAGGAGACTACTGACAACGGAGGCTTATTGAGATTGGTTTTTGATAAACCCAGAAAAAATACAATTAAGCTCATCTTACTTTTTGATTCGGATGGTTCAATGCTCAAATACAGCCGCCT
>JAQUJQ010000106.1:3369-5923 GCA_028680875.1 Eubacteriales bacterium | reverse complement strand
TGGGATTTGCATTTTTCTCTTCACCCAACACCAATGCTGTCATGTCCTGTGTAGAGCCGAGGGATTACAGCGTAGCATCCTCGGTTTTGGCTACCATGCGAACTATCGGCCATAGTGCCAGCATGGCTATAGTTACCTTTATTGTAGCACAGAAGATGGAGGACATACCTCTTTCAGAGGCGGAGGCCCCATTGCTTATTGGTACCATGAGAATTGCGTTTATAATATTTACCTGTCTTTGTACAATTGGAATCTTCATTTCATTAAAACGTAAGAATTAACTTAAATTTCAGAAAGTTATTAATTGTATAATGTTGGATTGACTGTTATAATTTTTTATATAGGTTTTTTTGTGTAAAATATAGAAGGAGGAATGAAATGAAACGAAAGATTTTAAGTTTGTTTCTGGTTACTGCACTTGTGCTCTGCAGCTTTTCTTTTGTGTTTGCAGATCAGTCTTACACAGTGCAACCAAATGACGTCCTATGGAAAATCGCACAAAAATTTGACATTACCTATCAAAAGCTTGCCGAATATAACGGCATAAAAAATCCACATTTGATTTTTCCAAATCAAATTATTAAAATTCCTGACAAAACAGCTGTCAAGCCTACGGAACCTGTTAAAGATTCCTTGGCAGCTGATACTGTACTGAAGAACGGAACTGTGTATACAATAGATAAAACAAACACTGTTGCACAAGCTGTTGCTATTAAGGGCGATGAAATTATTTTTGTCGGCAGTAATGCAGATGCAGAAGCATATGTCGGCAGTTTGACAAAAGTGGTGGATTTGAAAGGTAAAGTGGTTATGCCGGGCATGGTAGACACACATGTCCATCGCTCCGGTTCGGCTTTGACCGAACTATTTGATATATATCTTTACGAATGCATCGATAAGGAGGATACATTAAAAGCGATAAAAGAATTTATAGATGCCAAACCTGATCTGGAGGTTTATTGGGGCGCCGGTTTCTCTATGGGAATGGCCGGGGACCCCAGGGGCCCAAAAGCAGAATGGCTCGATGCAATTTGTTCTGACAAGCCGATAATTCTAACATCAAATGATGGCCACAATACATGGTTAAACACAAAAGCACTTGAGATGAACGGTATTACAAAAAATACAGCGGCTCCTACCGGCGGAACTGTACAAAAAGATCCTGTTACCGGTGAACTTTGGGGCAATCTGACCGATGCGGACAGCCTGATTTCAATGGAACAGACTTATGAAGACTGGCAGATTACTGAATCCATGGCCTATTTTCAGGATTATATGAATGAATGGGGCTATACAAGCATAATGTCTATTTCAGACACATATCTGGATGCCTTTAAGGAGCTTGATGATAAGGGAAAGCTTACTATGAGAGTAAATGCAGGAATGTGCTTCCAACCTGATGAAACTCTTGATTCTCAGATAAAAGAGATGAATAACAATAAAGCTGTCTATGATTCCGAACTTGTTGACATTACAACTGTAAAGTTTTTTGCTGACGGCGTAATTGAAGGAATGACCGGTTGGCTGTTGGAGCCTTACGACAAGGCGGCAGGCTTGGCGCCCGGTTATGTATCAGAGCCTATTTGGGAACAGTCCAAGCTAAATAATTTCTTTGACAAAGTACTAGCTGAAGGCTACCAAATCCATGTGCATTCAATTGGAGACGCAGCGACAAGGTCTGTACTTGACGGTTTAGAATATGCCCAGAAAAAGAATGGAGATAAAGAGTACAGAAATGTAATTACTCATCTTCAGGTAGTAGATAACACAGACAAGGCAAGAATGGGCAAACTAAAGGTAATCGGCAGCACTCAGCCCTTCTGGCATTTAAAGGAACCGGAGTGGTGGGATTATGTCGACTCTGTCGCACTTGGGCTAGATCGCGCTTGGACTGAATACCCTGTAAAATCATTAATAGATAACGGTGTTCTGGTTACATTCTCGGGTGATCATCCGGTCTCCCCAATAAATAATCCTTTCTGGGCAATAGAGGTTGCTGTTACAAGAAACCTCAATAATCCGGAGTTTTATGGCGTTGAAGAAATCTCGGGAATAGATGATCCGACCTGGCTCTTAAATCCGAAAGAACGGATATCGGTTTTGGATGCAGTAAAAGCCTATACAATTAACGGAGCTTATCAGCTTTACAGAGATGATAAGGTTGGATCTATTGAGAAAGGCAAACTTGCAGACTTGATTGTTGTGGATCAGGACATCTTTAAGATTGATCCATTGAAAATTGATAAAACTAAAGTTCTAACTACAATTATTAACGGAAAATCTGTTTTTGGAGATTATAATTATTAAATCCAGTATTGGAATATTAGATTGTCAGTTTTCTGAAAGTAGAAATCCCCCACATCTGCAAAGAGTTTTTCTTATGAATCGGTGGGGGATTTTACTTATTTATTAATAAAATCTTTTTTCTCTTGACAAACAGGTCTACAAACTGTAAACTTATCATATACTAGTTTATGTGCTGTAGACCGAAGGGGGCTGTATTGAATGCGAGAATATAGACTTACTGATACAGAGGCGAAATTTGCAGATATTA
>JAQUJQ010000106.1:0-3269 GCA_028680875.1 Eubacteriales bacterium | reverse complement strand
TCTTGACAAACAGGTCTACAAACTGTAAACTTATCATATACTAGTTTATGTGCTGTAGACCGAAGGGGGCTGTATTGAATGCGAGAATATAGACTTACTGATACAGAGGCGAAATTTGCAGATATTATTTGGGCAAATGAACCTATAAAGTCGTCTGACTTGGTAAAGCTGTGTGAAGTGGAACTTAACTGGAAAAAATCAACTACCTATACGATGCTGAAACGTCTTGAACTCAAGGAAATTTTTAGAAACAGTAAAAGCGTGGTATCTGCATTGATTAAAAGAGAGGATTTTTATGCCGAACAGAGTAAGTTATTTATTGAAGAAACTTTTGACGGTTCACTTCCGAGGTTTCTGGCAGCGTTCACAAGAAGCAAAAAGTTGAGCGATAAAGAAATTAATGAAATCCAAAAATTAATTAATAAGCATAAGGAATGAATATAAGGGGGGATGGCAATGGATAAGGTGTTTTTACAAATTATTAATGTGAGTATTACATCAGGTTATGTGATTTTATTTGTTATAGTGGCTCGATTGCTTTTAAAAAAGGCACCCAGAGTTTTCTCCTATGCTCTTTGGTCAGTGGTGTTGTTCAGACTTATATGTCCTTTTACCTTTAAAAGTATATTCAGTTTGATTCCGGTCAGCGAACAAACTATACCGCAAAACATTATGTATGCGCAAACTCCGCAAGTTAATAGCGGAATTCCGGTAATAGACCATGCAGTAAATAACTCCTTACCTGAACCTGTTGTCATCGCCAGTGCAAATCCCATGCAGATTTGGATTGCTTTAGGTGAAATTATATGGTTGTTAGGTATAACAGTTTTAGTAATATACAGCATTACCACAGCTATAAGGCTTTATAATAAGCTTAAATCATCAAAGCTTGTTTCTGATAATATTTATGAGAACGATAGAATTAAAACCCCGTTTGTTTTCGGAATCATTAATCCTAAAATATACCTTCCCACAGGTCTTTCTGAAACAGAAAGAGCTTATATTATTAAGCACGAGCAAACTCATATTAGAAGACTTGATCATATAATAAAGCCTGTTGCGTTTTTGGTGCTGTGTATTCACTGGTTTAATCCCCTTGTCTGGATTGCATTTTTTCTTATGGGAGAGGATATGGAGCTATCTTGCGATGAAAGTGTCATTAAGCAGATGGGAAGCGAAATTAAAAAGGATTATTCAACCTCTCTTTTAACATTGTCTGCAGGCAGACGTATCGTAGGCGGTTGTCCTCTCGCCTTTGGTGAGAGTAATACGAAAGGACGCATTATGAATATATTAAATTATAAGAAGCCCGCTTTCTGGGTTGTTATTGCAGCGGTTATCGTAGTGGTGATACTTTGCATAGGACTTATGAGCAACCCGCAAAAAGAACAATTAACAATAGAAGATTATGCAGATCTATTTGTACAGGAACAAATAGATACCTTAGGCGGATGGGAGAAGTTTAAAATTATCGACAGCAAAATTACAAAGCTTGAAAAAATAGCTGGATTTGATAATATACTTAAATATCCTATAGAGATCTGGAGCCTTGAATACCGCTTAAAGCCCGATGATATAAGCAAGGTTATGTTGGCAGGCGGCATGAATGAAATAGATGGGTGGATTACTGAAGATACCAGCATGGGTAAGCCGGTATTGGTCTTTTCTTATGAAAACTCCAAGCCCCAGTATCTGGGATGCACCTGGACCGGAGAAAATGACTTTACCACAATTTCAGGACAGGAAATGGCTATTCGGATCTTTCTTGAAGGAATCAAGCTATTACCTAATGAAACCTATACCGGAAATCATATCGTTGTAAAATTCCCCATATCAACAGGGGAGACTTGTCAACTGTTTTTATCACAGCCGGTTGTTCAAGGAGATGCAGGGATTTGGTGTGCAGAGCGATGGATGGACGGAAACGGTGCTGTATATTATATTGCTCCAAAGACAGATGGTTTGATAGCCGATTATTATGAGGATCTGCAAAAACAATGCGATGAAGGACACAAGCCATCACTTTTAGATCCTTTGCAGGTTTCTCTTGATTGGATAAACAATGACCTGGGTCAGCGTGTCTCCCTTGATGAACTGGTTCCTCAGTATTCTGCAAAAGTCGAGGATTTTCTGAAAACACCCGAAAGCCATTTTATAGGATATATTTCTGACTTTGAGATTGATAAATACTCCAAATCCTCTTTTCACCTGGATCCAATTGAATGGTTAACACTTGATGATACTAAGAGACTAAATGAGTTGAATATAAACCCGGATACCCTGCCCAACGGATACTATATACACAATCCTAACAACTACCCAATGTTTTGCCAGGTAACAGAGCAAACTCAATACAGCATTATTAATTGGGATTCTGATGCAACTCATAAATCGGTCACCATGGAGGAATTTCTCGCATGTCTTGAAAAATATTCAGAGTCTGCGCCACCATTCAGAATCGTTACAAAAGACGGTTTTGTGCAAAGTATTACAGAACAATATATACCATAAAAAAGGGGGGTCGAAATGAAACCATCAATCAATGATAAAGTAACTTTGATTGGAGTAGCCCTGGAGCTGGGAGCCGGAACTAAAGGAACAAGCTTAGGTCCTGCTGCCATGCGATATGCCGGAGTGGTTGAGAGATTGGAAGCAATCGGATATCAGGTAGAAGACAGAGGGGATATTGTTTCAGTAAAACAGGTTCAAGGTACATGCGAAAAGACCCATTTAAAAAACCTTGATGAAGTGGCAAGGGTTAATCAAATCCTTTGCAATCAAGTGTCGGAAGCTTTGTGTAAAGGCAGATTCCCTCTTATTGTGGGAGGGGATCACAGTTTAGCCATTGGAACTATAGCCGGGATTCTTCAGCATAAGAAGAATCCCGGACTTATCTGGTTTGATGCACACGGTGATATCAACACGGAAGAAACCTCTCCTTCCGGAAACATTCATGGTATGCCGGTAGCTGTAAACCTGGGATTGGGCCATGAAAAACTGGTTTCCATCGGTGGGGCGGATGCAAAATTAAAAAAAGATAATATTGTTTATGTAGGTTGTCGGGATCTTGATGGGGGTGAAAGAAAAGCCTTTAAAGAATTGGGAATTAAAGTATTTACCATGCACGAAATTGATAAGCTGGGAATGACCGAAGTGATAGAGCGGGCTATTGCAATTGCTACGAATGGTACCGATGGTATCCATGTCAGTTTTGACATGGACTGTATGGATCCGGTTTTTGCAATCGGTACCGGCACCAGAGTACCCGG
>JAQUJQ010000105.1 GCA_028680875.1 Eubacteriales bacterium | reverse complement strand
AGATTGTCCGTTGATATTGACCTGGACTTCGCAGAAAACTTTAACCGAGATGAAATGATGGCTTCACGAACCCAAATCAATGACCGAATCAAAAAATATATGATAGCCAATGATTATTCAATAAGCCTAAAATCAAAATATTATCATGCCTTGGACTCTTTCGTGTTTGAATATTTAAATGCCGGCGGCATGAAGGATAATATCAAAATTGAAATCAATTACATGCTTCGTTGTCATATCCTCCAAATTGAACAAAGACGTTTTGAATCAACTTGGGAACCTACGGGAGTATCGGTTCTAAGTGTGGCACCAATCGAAATATTTGCCAGCAAAATTGTTGCATTGCTCAATAGAACAGCGCCTCGAGATATTTATGATATTCATAACTTGGTGAGGTTTGGTTTATTTGATGAGCCTGAACAAATATTGTTGAGAAAATGTATTGTTTATTACAGCGCTATCGCTTCGGGATCACCTCCTTCAGAATTCGATCTAAGCAGCATAGATAAAGTCACTCAAAATCAAATCAAGAGGGAATTAAATCCCGTTTTAAGAAGCAAGGAAAAATTTGATCTTGATACTTCCCAATCGCAGGTTAAAACATGGCTTACAGACTTATTAAAATTAGAGGACAATGAGTGGAAATTCCTTGATGCCTTTAGAAAGAAAGAGTACCATCCAGAACTTCTCTTTGAATCAGGCGAAATATTGGAACGCATCAAGAACCATCCTATGGCACTATGGAAATGCTCACAAAAGTAAATATCTTCATGAAGCCGGAGAATCGGAGTGCGAAAATTCACTTCAATTCTCCGGCTTTTTTGGGATTCACGGTTTGTATTTCGGATTACTCATGGAAAATTCAACCTCACCTCGAGAATTGGTAAGTGTTGCGTCGTTAATACCATTTTTCTTTAAATGTTTAAACAGGTTATCATACAGCAGAATGCGGAGATCCTCATAGTTTGTATAATGCTTAAAAATTTTATCTGATAGCCCTTTGATTTCCTTACCGGATACGGGCATCGTGCAATATTCCCTAACAGAAGGACCAAATTCCGATCCATCTCTTGCTTGTTCGTATTTTTCCAGAATATACTCGCCATTACTACCTTTGCGATAAGTAATTGCCGCAGGAATTATGCTACCGCCTTCTTGCGATAAAGTGTTGCCAAAAAGTTTATACCTTGCACTATAAGTGGTTACAAACACCTTTAGCATATCCTCTTCCTCGTAGCTTCCGAATACCTTTAGTGAGGCAATTATAAAACCGCCTCTTTTATTAGAAATTGAATCTCTCTCGATTTCCGTGTCATAGACTAGTTTTTCAATGGAATCTTGGCCCTCGTACACAAAATTCGGAAGTTCAACCTCCTGGCGGATGTCTAGGACATTATACCATTCCTGTGGGGACAGAGATTCGTCGGTAACATTATTACGTGCGCCCAGAAGCTCCTTGCACACCCTCATCATGATTTGCCCCCGCAGTCCTTCAGCATTGCCAGCCTCAAACTGTGAGAGCATGTATTGCAGCGCATCCTCTCTGCCATATTTAAAAAGGTTTTCATATTCGTTTTTATGAGCATTGATGTAATCCTGCGGATTGGAAGAAGTTATTGGCGAAGACATAATGATACTTATGTTGTCCTCTACTAATTTTGCAATAGCAACAGTATTCAAGTTCATATAAGAGGCTTCACCATTACTGATATCATTATTTTGTTTGCTATCACGTATTCCATTTATCCATTCTATCAGCTGGTAGCACTCGGTATAAGGGAGTCCCCATAATTCTGCTTTACCATTTTCTGAAGAGCAGTTAAGTGCAAGTTTGTATTCATATTCTCCGTGAAAAACATCCCAATCCTTATGGTGGTAGATCATCAAGGAATATGTTTTTGCTTCTCCTTGCTCTTTTGCCAAAACCGTTAGGGTATTGTAAATTGGGTAGAGCTCTCCATAAGAAGGTCGATACTCTTCTGCAATATTGCTTCTTTTAGCGGTATTGATCAAATCTATGATGTTAACCCATTCCGCACTATCAATGCTAACTGTATTTTTCGTATCATCTAACTCTGAAGCCAAAGTCATACTCTCTACGTTTTCCAATGTTAAATTAGAATAGCTGGGTTGGGGATTTGATAACAATATGATACCAGCACCTATTATGACAATGGTTGCAGTAATCACTACCCAAAATACAGGCTTCCTATAATTTAATACATTCTTAATCCTTGCCTTTACATGGCTTTCACCAAAGGCCAGAGGATTGGCCGTAAAAAGTCCGGTTCTTTTTATTGAAAGTGAAAGCAAGGAACTGGAGTAACCGCTCTTGGCATCCTGATTCATATTTTGCAAAACGCTTTCATCACAAGACATCTCCATGTCCCGGCTCATGAGCGCAAAGGATAACCACATAAGCGGATTAAACCAATGAAGAATAAGTGCGAAAAAAGCAAGGGGTTTAATGAGATAGTCCCGTCTTTGGATGTGCGTGCGTTCGTGCTCCAGTATGTAGGAAAGGTCGGCGTATCCTACACCCACAGGCACATATATTTTTGGATGAATAAACCCGCAGACAAACGCTGTACCGATCTGATCTGACTCGTAAATATTGCCTTTAACAAGGGTGGCGGTTAGAAGCTGCCTTTTTATTTTTATATATGAGAACACACTGTACAAAAGCAGTACAGAAATACCTGCGAGCCAAATAAGGCTGAAAACCTCTATCCCTATTTGCATGGGATTTACGCTTGCGAGTGGTACAGCTTGGGGCAAGGATGAGTTCACTGCGCTGTCTATGCTGCCTATGCCGGATTGAACAGTAGGTTCTTGCATAAAACCAATGTCATTGGACACGTATTCCAAAACACCCGCATTGTTCTGCGAGTCAATATTCAGCAGTCCCAAAAAACTAAAAGCGGAAGTGAAAGATAAGGGGCAGATGAGCCGAAACAGCACCACAGCCCATAAAGCATAAGAGAAGATCTTTGGGGCTTTTCTTAAAAGCAAGCGGACAAGAATTATGGCTACAGCCACATAGGATGCAGTGATGCTCATGTTCAGAATGGTTGTAAACAGTCCGGACAAGGTACTCATTTTACCGCCTCTTCAATAATCTGCTTCAACTCCTCGGCCTCCTTCTCGGTGATTTTTCTTTCGCCAAGAAAAGAAGTTAGAAATTTCGGGAGAGAACCGTCAAAGGATTTTTCCACCACTGCATTACTTTCGTACTTTTGCACATCCTCGCGTTTGACAAGTGCGGTCACAACCGTATCCTTATTTTGCAGGATACCGCGATCAGAGAGCTTTTTTAAAACTGTGTAGGTGGTGGATTTCTTCCATCCGAGTTTGTCCCTACAAAGCCGTACAAGCTCTGTTGAATTGACGGGTTCGTTGTCCCAGATAATACTCGTAAATTTATACTCCGCATCAAACAGCTTATATTTTTCCATATGTTATAAAACCTCCTCAAGTCTACCGAAATAAACCTCGCCTTTAGTTTATTGCAATAGACCTTGCATGTCAATAGCATTTTGAAATATTTAAGTCAATGAAATGTCTGGGCATTGCAAGTAGCAGATGTCTGCCGGAAAACTGGACAATAAAAATCTAATGGGAAAACACACATCAAAGCCATTTAATACCAACATTACCCATGTATTTTATCTTCTGGATTCATTGGAAGTTGGGGACGTGGTATTGAAAAATCTTTGATACTTGTTGAGAAGATAGCGCGCCTCAACCTGAATATACTATCAGCCCTGAAGATAGAATCGTACGCACTTATTCTAACGGGGTGACTGTAAGGGTACTGTAAAGGTGACTGAAAAAGTGACTGAAGACGAACAAAAAATTCTTTCTTTACTTTTCGAAGATCCTGCATATAATTACGTAACTTTAGCAAAAAACTTAAACGTAAGTCGTAAAACCGTATCTGTAAGAATAAAGTCCCTTAAAGAAAAAGGTATTATCCAAAGAATTGGCTCAGCTAAAAAAGGCTACTGGGAGATACTTTTGTAGTATACTTATTTTTGACGGCAAGCGTCATACGGTAAACACTTTATATTCCATATTATAAACTAAAACTAAATTTAAAGCCGGAGAGCGGAATGCAGAAATGCGTTCAATTCTCCGGCTTTTTTATTTTCTCAGAAAGGAGAAGTCCATGTTAGTGCGCTACAAGAAAAACAGAAAACCAGCCTGCTATGACTCAGATTCCCTTTTAACGGTCGGCAAAGTTCTGCCTGACGAGCGTCCTCGCGGTCCGTCCAAAAGCTGCGGCAACTGCTCCTATCCATCCCACGGCTTTATTTGCTATAGCTCAGAAGGTGATTGCTTGAAAACTGATATGCAAAGAATCTGTCAAAGAAAGAATCCGCTAACTACAAATGAACAGGAGGAATATAAAAATGTGTAATAACCCAAATTGGTTAAAATTTATCCGTGATCAATGATAAATTGATGGGTGTGGTGGAATGTCGTGTACAGGGTGATTTGAGCAATGTAGAAATAGTGCAGCTAAAAGAATACACCACAGGTCAGGCTTCTGATGGGTTTGGAGAAGGCTTTGAACATAGGCCCATCAAGGTTTCAGACGGCAAAATTTATGTGAGCCTGTGGAACAGCGATAAAAACTGGAGCATCATGACTCAGGAGGAACTTAGCAATATCCAGCAGATGGGCGGTTTGCAGTTTGGATAAAAAGCTGATTTTTGTTGGATTTAAGTATAGCTATTCCCTAAAAGCTGTGGCATTGTGTTGTGCTTGAAGGAGGTGCAACATAATGGAGCTATGGAAACAATCCCTGCAGACTGCAATGGACGAGCGCTTTGACGTAGCCTTTGCGGAGCTGGCAAAATCCAATGCGGATGTCAGGGAAGCTGTCAAACAGCAACTGGATGTATCGGTGCTGGTGAAGGATCATCCGAAGTACGATGAGGAACTTAAACAACTGGTCGACGCATATTTTGAAGCCATGCAGCTACTGCTGGGTGAGTATGGACAGTACCTATACATTCAAGGCGCCAAGGACTGCTTAACAGTTTTAAGAGAGTTCGGCGTCATCAAGTAGCACAGACAATCACGTCTGTACTTTCTTAGGCCCAAAATCAGCACCACCCGTCTAACGGGTGGTTTGCTCAGGGCTATAAGCCCTTGTTACCGGCCAGCGTCTCAAGGCGCTGGCTTTCACAATGTTCAAGCCACTTTGCCATTGCCTCTTTTGCTATCCCTAAAGGGATGTTTGTATTACTTAATTATCCCTTAAAGGAGTCTACGTACTCTTTAACACTTAATTTGTCTAGGGCTATATCATGCTTTTCTTGTTCCTCAATGTACTTTTTTATAGTTTCTTCATTCAGTCCTACTCTGTCGGATAAGTCGGAGCCCTTACGGGCTCCTCCTTTCCTAAGAACCGTGCTTGAAAGTTTCCTTTCACACGGCTCACGCATTCTTAACCTTCAAGTCTTCCATTTGTGTCAGCCTAGACTTGAAAGCAGCAGCTTCCTTGTATGCTCGTTTCTTGACAGCTTTTCTCTTTTCTTTCTTTTTCAGAAAGTACTCGTTGTCTGTGTACGGGTTCATATCCAGTTTCAATCTTTCATGCCTGACTATAGGAATGTCTGGGGGTCGAATCAGTGTCGCTTTTCCATCTGTGAAAATCCAGCTCCTCGTGCTTTTTGCTTTCCAGTACCTGTCCTTTATCCATTTAGCACTTTTATTAGGATGTCTTCTTTTCGCCCATTTCCACATCATTGCGAAGATACGAAAATTCAGCTTTTCGAATGTCTGCTTTGCACACACTGACTGATGGTAATTGCACCAGCCTTTTAGAACTTGATTCATTTGGTATATCAGGTACTCCTGTTTTACTGTTCTGTTTTTGTGTATTATTTCGCTTATCTTCTTTGTCACTTTATTCAGTGATTTGGCGGATGGCTTGATTATTAATTTGCCATCATATTTCCTGAAATTCCACCCCAGGAAATCAAAACCTTCACTTATGTGTG
>JAQUJQ010000104.1 GCA_028680875.1 Eubacteriales bacterium | reverse complement strand
CTATTATAACTGAATGTTATTGGTTTGCCATCATAAGTAAGCTTGATGTCAGCAGAAGAAAGCCCATTATCAATGGCATCTTTGATGGTCGCCGTTAAGGCCCGGCCGTTTAAGCTCATTTGGATTGCGGGAGGCTGTTGATCTACATAGTGACCAAAGCCACAGATAATTTGATCCAAGTATATAGTACCCGTATTGTTTCCGGTGGCTGTGAGCTCAAGCCCGGATACTGCTGTGATCCCTTCCGGAAGCTTCGCAACAACCAATTTCCAACCGGTAAAATCTAAGAGGGTCCCTATTATTTCCTTTGTTCCTTCAGGTGTTGCTACATTTAGTTTCAAGGTATTGCCTGATCCGTCCCCATATACCCAAAAGTTCAGGGTACTTGGGCTTTTTGTGAATGTAATGGCAGAAGGTATAGATATTTTATTGGTTCCTCCGGCCTTAAAGTCGTATTTTATTTCAGCGCTTTGGTATCCATAGCGTACCTTTGTCAAATCTTTATTAAGGTCTACCGAAAGGCCGGCTTTAGGTTGGCTTTGCAACACATGGCTTGTTCCTTCAAAGGTTTCAACTTGTTCTCCTTCACTTATCACATTAACCGCTATGGATGCAGTAGTTCCCCCGGCTGATGCAATGATGCGGCCATTTCCGTCGGTAACATTTACTGCAGTGAAATTACCATTTTTATCAATTGTCCCTATGCCACCCTCTACAGTCCAATTAAAACATTGGCTCTGAGCGACTAATGGCATTTTACGATACACGGCACGGCCGGACAAAGCGATGGAATCGCCTCCTTTAATGGAAATACCGGTCAGCGCCTGTCCATCTTTTTGGTTGGTTATGGAGATGTTATCCGGTTTGCTTACTACAGAAATCTTTGCAGTACCGGAAACTTGACTACTGTGATTAGCAATAACTTCACCCGTTCCTGCGGTAGTACCGGCAGTAAACACTCCATTATCGTCAAATGATCCGATTTTTCCGGATGTACTGTAAGTAAGATCAGTCGGTGCTTCTATAGGATAATAGTTTTCGTCGGTAGCTTTTACGGTAAATTTTTGTGTGGCCCCGGCTAACATCTGTAAATCATAAGGATAGAGATGAATATGCCCCAGTCTTTCAGTAGCCGGTGCTGTATTTATCAAAAGTATGTAATTTGCACAATTTCTTAAGGTGGTTTGTGAAGGGCTATTTACAGTAGTTAAAGTACTGTCTCCCGGGAAAATGGAATGAAGGGCAGTAGATCCGCCACCGTCTAAATTGATTGCATCTATACAACGCAATTCTATCATTCGTTCTGCAAGTTGGGATAAAGTGGTGCCCTTGCTATGCCCGCTCTGCCTTCCATCTACGGTATAGAAAATAATACTGCCATCCGCTTTTATCCCCATAGCGGTGTGAGGGTTTACTTCTGAACCTTTTGGTGCCACATTAACTCCACCTGCAACTAACCGATTTCCGCCGCCAATACCATAGACCACTTGTTCCCATGATTGATTGGCGGGAAAGCTAAGAGTAACTTCATCTCCTGCTTGAAGAGTTTTCAATTTGGACAATGTCCCGGGGTATACTGTTTCCGCAGCCATAGTAAGTAAGATTTTTCCTTGGGGAATTTGTACAGCTCCGGTCGCCTCAATGATTTCGCTCACTGTCGCTTCCACGGTACCGTTGATCCTTGGTTCCCCCGAATTTATGTCAAGAAGAAGATTATAGGTTGGAATGGTGGCTTTATTAGTATTATCATCTCCGAAGACGGTAGTATACACCATCAGCCCGGAGACCTTGGTCACCACCTTGTTTAAATGAAGATGAGCAATACCGGTTCCTAAAGCAGGTCCATCCAAACGTATGTTTAATTCTGCCCTGCCTATGATGGCACTGCCGTCTGAATAAAAGCCCACAGATGGATGAAGAGAGTTTTCAGTAGTAAGAAGGATTCCATCTTTGATTGTCATTCCCAGAGGAACCCCTGTGCTCATATCAAAGAAATCTCCATTTATCCCTCCAATTACGTGTTTCCCTTCCATTTTGGCTTTAGCGACTACTGCTCGGAAACTTGCAGCTCCATAGATATCATTGCCATGAGAAATAATTGGAAGGACAGGGCCTCCGGGCTTATATTCAATATAGTTCTCTGTAATTTTATCATTGGCATTGCTGTTCCAATAAACACCGTTTGCTAAGACTGTTTTTTCTCCGAAAAGCAAAGACTTGCTATATAGATTGTCCCCTAAACTTGCCCCGAATACTGTTAATCCCCCCATCGGGCCTGCAATCATAACAAGGGACAGCAATATTGCAATCCCTTTCTTAATGATTTCTTTCCTCATAATCTCTCCTCCATATTGTCTTTTTTGTTCTATACCGGTCAAAAACCCACCCGCCTCGAAAACGGGGCGGGTAAGCATTCACCCTTCTTTTATTTTATCGTGTAACTTCCTTTTACCATGACCCAAAGATCGGTAGTTGCCCGAATACCTCTACCATCGTCTCTGGGAACCAAGAGGAGGTGGTTTTTCCCAACATCGGAGCCTCCGATTAAATCTTTGGCCCCGGTCAGATCTGAAAGGCCGTCAGCTCCGTTATCAATGGCCGAAGCTCTGCCGCTGCGCAGGATGAGCTCTGTTCCGGCACCGCCGATCAGTTTCTTTCCTGCCTCTACAAAGACTGCTTCAAAAGTTGCGGCAGATCCGCTTCCTCCGCTACTCTTGAGTGCGGCAATCTGTGCATCTACATAACTTTTGGTCACCACCGGATCTTCTTTAGAACCCGGATCATAGGTTTGTGCTCCTGCAGCTACTGTAGTAGCAATTACAATAATTACTACTATAGATATGATAGCCTTTCTTTTGTTCATTTTTTATCTCCTTTGTTCGTGCATTTAAAAATCTACAATCCCCAGGCTGATCGATAAAGCTTCGTTAGTACGCTCGATACTACCCTCATCAATCCGTCCGATTTTCTCCCTTAGGCGTTTTTTATCTATGGTTCTCAACTGCTCCAACAAAATCACGGAATCCTTTGTTAAGCCGTGGCCTTCCGCTGTGATCTCTACGTGGGTGGGGAGCTTCGCTTTATTAATTTGTGAAGTTACGGCCGCTACTATCACCGTAGGGCTGTATTTATTTCCAACGTCATTCTGCACTACAAGGACAGGTCTAATACCGCCTTGCTCTGAGCCGATGACCGGACTTAAATCTGCATAATAGATTTCACCTTTTTTTACAATCAAGTCACTCACTCTCCATGCATACCGGTATGGTTGTCATTAACCGGTTCTATTTTAAATTTAGTTCATATTGTTTCAAATCGGCCAGGTCTGCACCAATCCCATCTTCAGAAAGGCTTTGATTTAGGTCACCCATCTTTTGGTAACCTTCCACCATTTCCCTGCGGATTTGTTTTTTTCTGCGATCGGTCAGGTACAAGACCAAAGCTTCGCGAATCAATTCACTTCTATTTTTATGGTCTTCTTTTACAATACTATCTACCTGTTCCAAAAGAGACTCAGGTAAGCTTGTAATAATTTTCTTTCGATTTGACATTAATCCACCTCTATCTAGTGTTTTTTCTTCGGCTATATATCTACTCATATACATCTGTATATACATAAATATATACCAGGTGTCGTATTTTGTCAAATCTTAAGTTTTCATTGTTTTATGAAGGGCCAAAGCAGTCATGGTCGCTATATCTGAGGCGATTATTCCGTATTCACCCAGATTTTCAGCTGCCATGTCTCCTGCCAATCCGTGGATGTAAACACCCGCTGCCGCCGCTTCAAAGCAGGAAATCCCTTGACCTGCCAGTGCTCCAATAATGCCGGATAGGACATCACCGCTTCCACCGGTTGCCATTCCGGGATTTCCTGTCGTATTAATATATGTCTTTTGGTCTGGGGTTGCCACCAGAGTTCCTGCCCCTTTTAATACGACGACAGATCCTGTCTTTTCGACAAGTAAATGAACCGCTGCCATTCGATTACTGTTGATTGTCTCCGTAGTACAATCCAACAGCCTTGCAGCCTCTCCCGGATGTGGTGTAATGATTAATCGTTCTCTCAAGGCAAATACTGCATCTTGAAGTTCTTTGCTACGGGCAGTCAAATTAAGACCGTCCGCATCCAATACCACAGCTTTCCCGGCACCTTCTAAAACCATTTTTATTAACGATACATTGGAAATTTCATCTCCCAACCCCGGACCGATTACAATAGCCTGGTATTCTCCAAGCCCGTCCGGTGGAAGCATCCTGGATACACAGATAGCTTCAGGCACACCGACTTGTATAATGGGGAACAGTTCCTCCGGTACAGACACCCGTACGATGCCTGCTCCGCTTCGAAGAGCACCTCTTGCACTTAGAACTGCTGCCCCGGCCATGCCTTTACTTCCGGCAATCACCAAAACTTTTCCGCAATCACCTTTATGTAGATCCTTTGGACGCCTCTTAATAACAGTATTGACAAAGGCTTTATCAATTAAACGGGGATTGTCCATTTTTTTACTCCATCTTAATAAAATATCTTTTACTCATTTTAACTTCTTTCCTCTTTTTCGTAAACTATCTTTACACGAACGTAAAGAACTTGTCATATTACATGCAGGATCACTTGTGATATTATCCGATAAGATTTTTGTCGAAATAGTTGCATTGGTTCATGGTTTCGGTTTATACTTACATAGTTGAAGGGCTTAAAATTACAACTGGGTATACTTACAATTAAGGAGGTGAAAGTATACATGGATACCATCCCCGATAGTTTGGGTCAAAGTGACAAGCCTATTATATTACTGCACATTCATGTCCCTGCTTTCACAAGAAATTTATATTCTTGTTAGCATGATTCATTACTTACCGTTCATCGTAAGCATGGGATAATGTGCCATCGCAATTGCAAAGGAGGTACAGCCCAATGGAATACGAAACAGATCGAACGATCAATGAATCCATTGCACTTATCATTGCTTTAATTGAAGAAAAAAAATATATAAAAGCCAGGGAAGAGCTTTTAATGTACAACGAAGTTGACATAGCTGAAATCCTTGAAGAAATAATGGAAGATCTCGGTATCGAGAAAACAATTATAATGTTTCGGACACTGCCAAAAGACATAGCAGTGGAGGTTTTTTCATATTTAGGGAGCGATGAGCGGGTTGCAATTATAAACTGTATTACAGATAAAGAAATTCATTTTATTATTGATGAGCTTCCCTTTGATGACATGATTGACGTCTTGGAAGAATTGCCGGCAAACATCGTAAATAAGATTTTAGAGAAGGCAACAAAAGAAGAGCGCCGGCTTATCAATACTTTTCTTAATTATCCGGAAGACAGTGCCGGCAGCTTGATGACCCCCGAGTATATCAGTTTGTGCGAGGATATGACAGTAAGCCAGGCACTTGCATATATAAAAAAAGAAGGCATGGACAGCGAAACCGTCTATACCTGTTATGTGAAAGATGCGGGTAGAAAACTACATGGCATCGTTTCATTACGTACCCTGGTCATATCTAATGACGATGCACTGATCAGGGATATTATGGAGACGGATGTAGTTTACGTCAATGCTTTAGAAGATCAGGAACACGTTTCCAACTTATTCAGGCGTTATGGTTTTCTGGCTATTCCGGTTGTCGATAATGAGAATCGTTTGGTAGGCATCATTACCGTAGATGACATCTTAGGTATAATTGACGAAGAAAATACAGAAGACTTTCAAAAGATGGCCGGCGTGGCGGCTTCAACCGAAGAGTATTTGGATACTAAGGTATGGCGCCATGTCAAAAACCGTTTCCCTTGGCTACTATACCTAATGATTTCCGCTATGATAACCGGAATGATCATAAGTAGATTTGAAAATTTACTATCACAAGTTATAGTGTTAGCTGTTTATTTACCTATGCTCATGGGAACCGGCGGCAATTCCGGTTCTCAGACGGCTACCCTTATCATCCGTGGTATGGCAGTGGGTGAAATCCAACTGAAGGATATTTACAAAGTTCTTTGGAAGG
>JAQUJQ010000103.1 GCA_028680875.1 Eubacteriales bacterium | reverse complement strand
TTTTCAGATCATTTCATTTTTAGCTGTAGTAATAGGAATCCGTCTGCTTTTCATTCTTCTATCCTCATTGTTTGGCAAAAAACGTAATAAAGGCATCACAGGATTTGTAGATGGTTTTTTTGGCCTGATAGTCGGTATGCTGAAAGGAGCTATCCTTGTATTCCTGTTATTGGCGTTACTTGTGCCCGTCATCGGCTTATCCGGCGGAGACTTTTTGGCTGATTCCCTTCGGGATTCTTCCATTGCAAGTACACTATACGATAACAACCTGATCCTTCTAATAATAAAAGATCTTCTCTAGCTAAAATTGTTTATTAACTGAATAAACCTTTTCTTCGAGGTCTTGTCGTACGCACAACGATATTAGGGTTTCCTTCCTTTGCGAGGCGAACCACATTTTCCCCATCACTTCTGGTAAACAAGGAATTACTAGCCATACCATTTTTAATAAAACCGATGGTCATTTCCGGATCATTTCCACCTTCAGCCAAAACAGCTTGAATTTCTGTAAAAGGAGTAAAGCTATTCTTTTTAAAGAATACCGCATTATAGGTTGTTTTAATACCCTCTTCATCAACCACAACTGTTTTTTTATAAAGTAGTACATAAAGAACGCAAGCACCCATGAGAATTAAAGGCCAATCCATTTTTGCAAGACCGTAAACAGCGGCAAAAATACCAATTGCAAACGCTGGCTTTGTATATGACTTTTTTCGTGCTGTTTGTTCCAATGCTGTATAAGTTTCCATCTGCCATCCTCCTTTTTCAACCTGACTTATTCTACCAATATTGATTGCTCTTATCAAGTTACTTATAAACTTTTTTATTGAAAAACAAATCTAATTATGGTAATATAGCAAGGTAATTATGCTCCCGTAGCTCAGGGGATAGAGCGTCGGTTTCCTAAACCGTGCGTCGGATGTTCGAATCATCTCGGGAGTGCCAGACGCTTGGCATATTCACTCAGAATATGCCGGGCGTTTTTATTTTTAATGAAAACGCATAAGCGCCTTACGGGCGGGGACAGGTCCCCCCCGTATGCCCCCCCGGAAGCAGTAAATTTATATAAGGTAAACACACCTATCTCAAGCTAGCTTTTAGTGCGGACGAGATGATTCGAAGATTCGGCGAGATAGGGTTTGGGGAAGATGATCTTCCCCATCAGAGTTGCATCATCTATTAACTATTTGTGGAAATACTGACGATGCAACGGACCACAGCTCCGGGGGTGACAGGGTCGCAAGACCCGCCAAGAGGGGGCAGAGCCCCCTATGGGGCTTAACGTCGGTACGGGGCAACAAAAAAGCAGACATCTTACTCACTATATGTAAAGGGATGCCTGCTTTTCTTGTATTTATTCCTTACTTTCTATTGGGACAATTACGCGAGTGACATTGCGCTCATCGTTCAGGTTCAGCGAACCATCTGATTCAATTTCCAAGTAGATTTCCTGCGGATAGCCGGAAGGGACAAATCCGTTTTGTTCCATGTATCGGCTCAGAGCTTCATATGCTTTCCATAAGTCGTAATAACCGCCCCTGTAATTGACCGCCAGCGCTCCGCCGGCGGGATAACGCACCGCTTCCGGCGGCGGGGCTTGGATGGCTTGCGGCGCAGGTCAACGATGGCAACAGCTTTTCCGGCAAGACCGTTCTGCTTGACCGTGACATCGACCTTGTGGGCCGCACGATATGGAAAATCAGAAAAGCGAGTAATAAAGATGGAAGTGAACAAGAGGACCCAGTCCTTACAGGGGGGGATCCACAGACAAGCAATGCCTCATACGGTGCTTTCCCGGATGAAGTTCAAACCCAATCAAGTTATACAAAATACACGAATCTTACAAAAAACTACCTTTTGTTTAGGATATACTCTTTATTTCTTCTTCCCGAACCATCTTTAATAATCGTACCCTTATTAACCATTTCCTTAATAATGGCATATGCTCTTGTTTGTTTAACATCCAGAAGGTCCTGAACGATCTCATTGGTAACGAAGTTATGAGATTGCAGATATTCAAATACAATCTCATGCTGCATGTTCTGTTGGCGTTTTGATGAAAGCGGACGTGAATAGTTCATGTTTGGCAATGTCAGCATAAAAGCGCCATGGGTAGCCTCGATTGTCGGCTTTACATCATAATCGTCATAGTATTGCATGATTCTTCGCAAACCCGTGCCGTATGATTCAATATATTTTAACCGGTAAAAAACATTGGCCAACCTCTCGTTTCTGGGCTGCGAAATTCCTAAAAACAAGTCTTCCGTTCTAAGACCCGGCATTAAGCCGCCTAAGGAGATAAATTCCATTCGATCATCATATATATTGACAATGATGCTGCCCGAGAAAGCATAGTCCCGATGCACGATTGCATTGAGCATTGCTTCACGGAATGCCTCCTCAGGATAATCATACTGTTCAATACGATCAAGCCCTGAAAAGGTAGCAGCAAGGTTATTAGACAGACTTAGAAAATCAAACGCAGCGTGCATATGTTTAATGACTGATCCAAATATCTCCTTACGGGTTTTAAACTCACCTTTTTTTGTTCCGTTAAAGATAGCAAACTTAATGCTGTGTGCGCATTGGTCGGATAAAAGCAACCCCAGATTTGTATATAGTCCATCAGCACTTATAATGCCCAGCGTCCGCATTTGGCTTTCTCCAAAATCCACACCCCGGCGTGAAAACTCTTCAGCCGCTGACAGGAATGTCAATTCTTGTGTTAATGAACGTACCGACTCATATTTGTCGCCATCAGTCAATTTAATCATTTCCCGGATCTGTTCAAAGCTAGCTGGCACACTCGAAGCTCCCTGACGTACATAAACTCCCGAGGGCTTTAACCCTTTCTCCGTCAAAAAGTATGGTTTATGCGTTCCCTCTCTTACGGTAATGATAATTTCACTTTCAGAAATATCGTACCCCACAAACATGGTCACATCAGGCAAGATCCCATCACGAATTCCATTTGTGATTTGTGAAAGTATTTCATCAACATTAGATAAAGGATAAGCTTGGCCTCTGTTATCACGACCTACATAGATTACTCCCCCTACGGAATTAACAAAGGCTACAATTTCTTTCTTTATATCAGCAGTATATTCTCGCTTATATTCCGTATTATTATCTTCTAGCATAATATCACCTCTATTTCACTTTTTACTATAATATCACTTTATTTCACTCACCTCAAGTGAAATGAGTGATATTAGTAAAATTTCACCTGCTTTTATGTATTTATGCATCCTACTTTTGAGTATGGCGAAAAAATCAATTACCAATACAATTTGACGCCCGGAGCTACGTTCTGACACCCAAAGTTACCTCAAAACACAGCAAGGCTTTCTCATAAAACCCAGTGTTTCCAAAGATTACACTACCTTGCATAAACCTGCATAATACCCAAAATCGTATTCCTAAACCCGCGTCGGATGCTCGAATCATCTCAGGGGTGCCAGAAAAACCCTGTAACTGCAAGTGTTACCATCCACAGGTACAACTAATGAACCGAGGGATGACCGGTACAGTATATCATAGAATACAGAGCTGTATGGTGCTCACGTGTAATGGAAAAATAGCATCACCTTACTTTCACGCCCTCATTCTAATCCATATGGGCGTAAATATAACACCTTCTCGCCATTATTGTTCGTATGTATTGTGATTTATACGAACGAAAAAGATAATGGTTTACAGCTTGTGGAATGGCAGGACCGTAAATTAAAGCTCTACCATCTAAATCTTACAAAACGTTTTCCTGCAACTGTCAGTTGCTAAGATTCCAATCCCGCTTGGTCGACAGTCCACCTCTTTTTTTGCTATACTACAAGCAGTAAAGAGAGGTATGTTTATGACATTAGGAGAAAAAATAGCGATGCTACGCGCGGAGCATCGCCTATCCCAGGGGGATCTTGCAGAAAAGATAGGTGTGTCACGACAGTCCGTTTCAAAATGGGAAACAGGAAGTAGCGTTCCCGATTTAGATAAACTTGTCGCTTTGAGTGAGTTGTTTGATGTTTCTCTGGATACCCTTGTAAAGGACCAAGATCCAAAAGAGAACACAGTTCCACAACTGACTGCACCTCAGCAATCACCGGAAAAGTATTCATCACGGAAAATCGCAGGATGGATTTTGCTCAGCATTGGATTACTCAGCGTGGTTTTGGGGGTTGCTTTCAATCTGCTATTGGCAGTTTTAGGCGTTTATCTGCTTCTATGCGGCACCATCTGTCTGTTCGTCAAAAAGCATCCGGGGCTCGTGATTGGTTGGGGAACCTTTTTGCCCTGCGCTTACTTTCTTCCTTGGTTTACCAGCGCAAATATGAGATTGATCTTTCACCCTTACATCTATGAAAATGTCGGCGATTGGATTGTGCAGCTTACAATTTCCTATGGATTTTGGGCGGTGCTATTTCTGCTGATTTTTGTAACAGTTAAGAACACGAGGATGAAAAGTCATCCCTTCCTATTCTGCGGCTGGGCAGTCTTTTCTCAAATCTACGGATTCATTCCCATTGCATTCCGCCATACAGAGCAAACGATGAAATCCTATCTTGTGCTTTCTTGGTGTGTGATTATATTTCTTTTTGTGCTTCTCTTTTTTATAGGGAAATGCCTATTTAGATACCTGCAAACTAGAAAACAAAAGTGATGATCCTCTTCCTTCTGCTCGTAGCATCTTAAATCGTTTTTTAACGATAATTGCAACGACAGTTTTTATGATTTATTTTGACGCCAATTTGACGCCCGAAGCCACGTTATGACGCCCAAAGTCGCCTCAAAGCACAGCAAGGCTTTCTCATAAAACCTCGTATTTCCAATGGTTACAACATCTTGCATAAAGCTGCATAAAGCCCAAAATCGTATTCCTAAACCGTGCGTCGGAGGTTCGACTCCTCTCGGGAGTGCCAAATACGAAAACCTCGGCCTTGTGTCGAGGTTTTCGTATTTTTGTGTTAGTCGAGATGATTCGAACATCCGACGAGATGGGGCTTGGGGAAGAGGATCTTCCCCATCAGAGTTGCATCGTCTATTAACTGTTTTTAGAGGTATCGGCAATGCAACGGACCACAGCTCCGGGGGTGACAGGGTCGCAAGACCCGCCAAGAGGGGGCAGAGCCCCCTATGGAGCACGCGCAAGCGTGCCGGAGGTTGTTCGACTCCTCTCGGGAGTGCCATGAGAAACCTGTAACTGCAATGGTTACAGGGTTCTTATATTTTGCATCTTTATTCTTTTAAACTTATGCACTCAGACTCTTCACGGACATGAATTATAGCTAATCTGATTACTGATTTCGTATCCCCCAACTATTCGAATTCTACCATTTCCTTTCTCAACTTGTATACGTCCCCTTCCGAGAGCACTTGCCATTTATCGTCTTTAGAATTTCTTCCTAAAAGAATAATATTATATCCTCCATCCAGGTTCTCTACATCCCAAGCTACTAGATTTTCATCGTCAAACCCTTCGATAATACCCTTTTTTTCTTCTCCATATAAAAGATTTGTAATTCGAGGATCAGTCGTTCTGCGCGCATAGGCCCCAGGTTCGGGAAATCGCTCAGGATTTTCCTTCATATACTTTTCCGTTGTTGTAATAATGCTTAATAAGTCATCTCTGGAAAAATGCGGCTCTTCTATAGTAGGTCTAAATGCCGATCCCGCCCTTCCATATTCGCACCAGGATTTTTCATTTTTCTTCCACTCCTCATTAAGCTTTTTATCCAGTGCAATATCTTCAGGTGTTCGATCATCCTCCACCTCAAGTTTTTCTTCCGGACCTTTACTTTCTATAGAAGTTCCCTCTGTAGAATTTTTATCAGCCTGCATTCTTTCATATTCCGAGTAGCTGCTCTGACTTTTAAGGTAGATACCTCCTCCTGCTAAAACTGCCACTGCCAATATAATTATCATGATTTTCTTCATTAAAATACCTCCGTATAACATTAGTTTTTTTCATATATTTCTTCGCAAAAGAGATATCAGCGCTTTATACCAGTTATTTAAAAAGCATTAAACGTTTTATA
>JAQUJQ010000102.1 GCA_028680875.1 Eubacteriales bacterium | reverse complement strand
AAAGAATTCAAACAAGCTGTTAAAATCAGTTGTCCGTTGGGGGATACATCAACAGGACAATCTTCCCGGAAAGGTAATTTGGATTCTAAGGAAATCGGCAATGTATTCACGGAGTTATTTTCCGCTACATATAAAACCTGAACAGTTAAATCTCCTGCAATACGTAATGCCTGGATCCCTGTAGAACCGGAAAAAACGCTCCGTTCATTTAATCGGCATTTTCCTTCAACGCAAAGGATTCTTTCTAAATCCGGTTTTACATCCGGAACCAGAATGTCTTCTTCTACACGGATCATAATTGGCGGCAGCTTGCAAAAGTCTGCATATTTTAAGGTTTTATTGATCTGGTTTGTAACTGCAGGCATGATTTTAACAGGTACCGGATTTGATATATCCTTTTTTCTTATTAGCTCTTTTTCAAAAATAGATAACTGTGGCCGTTTTTTTGCAGCTACAAGTACTACATCCGGTTCTTCTTTTGGTTCTTCCTTATCTACCGGTTCAGGTTCCGGTTCAGGTTCCGGCTCAGGTTCAGGTTCAGGTTCAACTGCAACAACCACAGGTTCCGGTTCCGGCTCAGGCTCAGGTTCAACTGCTGCAACCACCGGTTCCGGCTCCGGCTCAGGCTCAGGCTCTTTATTTTCTTCTTTCCCGATCATAGATGCATATAGTTTGTCATAAACGGATGTGTCAAATTCCTCTGCAGGTTTTGCAGGTTGCATAGCAAACTCAGGAATGCTTTCTGTAAAAAATGGGCTTTTCTTGTATTCCATGGTACTCTCCCCCTTTAAAACACTTGATTGTGGAGGACCCGGACAATCCCATACCTCCGCAATAATAGTTTATTCCGGAAATTGTATCATTATGACAAGAAGTCCATTGGAGAAGTTCCAACTCTCTAGAAGTTCAAATTCCCTACTTAATCCCATCATTCAGTATCATATCTTTTAATTTATCAATATGGTTAAATGCCGCCTCTTTGGCTTTATCTGAATCACCCTCAATAATTGCTCTATAAATGCCTCGATGCTCCGGGGCCATTTCTTCTGCACGTTTGAAATCTTTATAATAAATAAACCGAAATCGCAGTACCAGTTCTTGGAGTTGTTCTACCAATATAATCAAATGGTTATTTTCACTTGCCTCAACAATCATCCGATGAAATTGGGTGTCCGTTTTTATCATTCCCTGCATGTCTCCTGCTTGGAGTGCTTTTTCAAAATCTTCTTCTAACTGAATCAGTTTCTGTTTCTCCGCCGGTGACATCCGTTGTGCAGCTAAATTAGCAGCCAACCCTTCTAAATGACTTCTTACTTCTAAAATATCCATCATACTTTTAACAGAGAACTCTGCTGCATAGGCCCCTTTTCTGGGTTTTATTGTTACCAGTCCTTCTTTTTCCAACTTTCGTATTGCCTCACGAACGGGTGTCCGGCTCACTCCCATTTCATTGGCTAAATCAACCTCCATCATTCTGGTACCGGGTTTGATGTTTCCTGTAAGAATATCTTCACGAAGTTCCTCGTATACAATTTCACGTAACGGCCTATGGTTTTGAATCGTTGTAATAAACACGTGCTTCTTTTTTCCTCCTTATATCTGCTATAAAGTTTCAACCAGAAAGGTTTCATCATTAACTTTTTTAATTTTATTATAAATTCTTTCTGCTACCGAAAAATCAGGAGTAATTGCAAATACAGTGGGGCCGCTTCCGCTCATCATTGTTTGATGTCGCCCCTTATCAGATTGGATTATGTTCTTTGTATACACAATTGGAGGATATCGTATCTCACTCACATTTTCAAGTACGTTGTACATATTTTTAGATATCTTATCGAAATCTGCTTCTTTTAATCCTTGAACCAGATCCCCGGTATTGGGGCGCTTGGTTATTGTTTCCAAATTCAATGCTTCGTAAACTTCCTTTGTTGATACACTGATAGGAGGCTTGGATAGGACAACCCAGGCATCTATGGGAGACAGCGGAACCAGCTTCTCCCCAATTCCCGTAGCCAAAGCGCAGGTGGAAGCGTGTCCTTTTGTAAAGCGGGAAACAGGTTCCAAGGCACCTTGCCCCATAAGGCAAAAAGGTACATCAGCACCAAGTTTAACGCCTAGATCCATTAACTCCGATAATGGTAATCTGAGATCCCAAAGTTTGTTTAAAGCGTGAAGCACAGCAGCTCCATCTCCGCTTCCGCCGGCTAAACCGGCTGCCATTGGAATCTTCTTTTCTAAATGAATACCAATACCTCCCTTTTCAACTCCTCCATAACGGGAAAGCATTAACTCTGCAGCTCTGTACGCAAGATTTCGTTTGTCCGGCGGTAAATCTCTGCAATCAGTGGTAATCTGTATAGATTGAGGATTAGATCCATGGATAATTCTCACTTTTATCCGATCCCAAAGGTCTATCATTTGCATTACCATACAAACCTCATGATAGCCATCTGGCCGTTTACCTAAAACGTCAATGGACAAATTAATTTTTCCATATGCTTTTAGTGTTATTTCCATTTTTTCTACACCCGCTCGGATAAAAAACTCAAACAATAGAAAAGTGCAAACCACGAAAACAAAAAGTAAAATAAAAAGAACCGTCCCTTCTATTTTATCAAAACAAGTGGGCAGTGCCCACTTGTTTTTTAATAAATGTATAAATATTTTTTTAAATTGGGCTTTACTACATCTCAACTACAACTGCGGTACCTTGTCCGCCACCGATACAGAGGGTGGCAAGGCCATACTTGGAATTTCTCTTCTTCATCTCATAAAGTAGCGTAATTAATATTCTGGCACCGGAAGCACCGATGGGGTGTCCCAAAGCGATGGCTCCGCCGTTTACATTCAATTTCTCAGTATCAATGCCAAGATCTCTTCCTACTGCTAAGGACTGTGCTGCAAAGGCTTCATTGGCTTCAATCAAATCCATATCATTAATGGTAAGACCTGCTTTTTCCAGAGCTTTCTGAGAAGAAGGAATCGGGCCGATCCCCATTATTGCGGGATCTACGCCTGCGGAGGCATAAGATTTAATTGTTGCCATCGGTTTAATTCCCAGTTCATCTGCTTTTTCCTTGGACATAATCACTAATGCCGCAGCACTGTCGTTAATACCGGAGGAATTGGCAGCTGTAACTGCACCATCTTTTTTGAATGCCGGTCTCAACTTGCAAATACCTTCTGCGGTACATCCGAATCTGGGAAATTCATCCGTATCAAATACGATGGGATCACCTTTTCTCTGGGGAATCTCAACGGGTACAATTTCATCCTTGAACTTGCCGGACTTGATAGCGGCTTCCGCCTTTTGTTGAGAACTTGCTGCAAATGCATCCAGGTCTTCCCTTGTGAGGCCCCACTGTTCAACAACATTTTCAGCAGTAATACCCATGTGATAATGATTAAAAATATCTGTTAAACCATCATGTACCATCATATCAATAAGCTTTACATCGCCCATTCTGGCTCCCCATCTCATGTTAGGAGAAAAATAAGGGGCCATGCTCATGCTTTCACAGCCGCCTGCGACGATACAGTCTGCATCACCGGCTTTAATGATCTGAGCTGCCATGGAAACTGTACGAAGGCCGGAGCCGCAAACCTTATTTAAGGTTAAGGAAGGAACTTCAATTGGAATCTCTGCAGCTATAGCTACCTGTCTTGCTACGTTTTGTCCAAGTCCACCTTGCAATACGTTGCCAAAAACCAGCTCGTCCACTGTATCCGGTGTAATGCCTGCTCTTTTAATAGCCTCTTTTACAGCAATTGCACCCAGTGTTACTGCGGGTGTGTTCTTTAACGTACCACCGTAACTCCCGATTGGAGTTCTAGCTGCGCTTACAATCACAACTTCTTTCATTCTTATACCTCCTCAATATATAATTAAATCTTAGAATTGATTTACTGATAACGATTTAATAATATCATTTTACTATATAGAATACAATAGCTCTGTTTCCGTTATAAAGACAAACACCATGTCCTATTATTCGTTTTTAAATACTGCTATATATAGTTTCAAAAGTTCAATCGGACGGTAGGATAGTTTAGCTTCTCGCAAACCCGGGATATCCATATCTTCTTCTCTGTTAACGAATTTTACGTGTGAAGCCTCACGTTTACAGAACTCATTATTTATAGCCTGATAAGCTCCTCGGTACTCCGCATTAGCTTTTTCCACATGAACAACAATCGCATCATGCCACAAATCTCCTCCAATACTTAATGCCTGGATTTTACCGTCGATAAGAAGCGCTCCCGAACGATACCCCACTCTCTCTATGTTATGGAAAGCATCTTCCATAGCGATTTCTTCCATTTTCAAAAGTTTCATTTCGTGCTCGGGAAGCTTTTTCCGTTCATTGAACTCTTGAATAAAAACCATTGCATCTTCAGCCATAGCCGAGGTTAATGGTACATATTCATATTGATAATGTTCATGAAAATAATTCAAATGGTTACGCTTTTTATTATATTTTCGACCCGTAAGATTAATGAGATCCCGGGTTAAATATATATAATCATAGTTAGGCCGGTCTTCTATAAACTGAAACTCACCCGGAAAGGCTTCTTCTATTATCGGTATCATATGATAAGGCAGCAATCGAATACTAAAACGCTGTCCTTTTTTCTCAAATATTCTCTTACCTTCTAAAATGGTCTTTTTCAGTTCTGTCGCTTCATAAATCCCGTTCCTAGTTAAAGGAGGAAAGAAAAAGTACTCCTCATTTTCAGTTTCTAAATGACTGAGTCCGGAAATACAAAGATAATCTCCGATTACTTGCCAACTGAACAAGTTGATGTTGCGCCACATATATAAAGAAGTAAAGGATAAACCTGAACTTTTATATTCAAAGCTTTTTAGATACTTTTCCAATAATGGTCTGGATTCAAGAGTAATTTGGTTTTCAAACATATACATAGATTTGCCTTTATTTCACCAGTGAAGATATCTCTTTAAAGCCCGGTTCACGTGACCCTTTGCAAAGTTCAAACAGAACCGCTTCACAGGTAGTGTTCGTAACTCCGGCATTTGCCATACGCTTTAATGCATATTTTTTATCATAACTGCTGCGTGATGAAACACAGTCCACTACAAGAAAAACCCCATATCCTTTCTCCAGTAAATCCAGAGCGGTTTGTTGCACACATACATGAGATTCGATACCGGCCAAAATAACAGTCTTTCTTCCGGTTTTCTCTAAGGCATCCACAAAAGCCTGCTCCCCCATTGAGCTAAAACTGGTTTTTTCGATGTATTCATACTCACCCAAGGCTTCATCTATATCGGAAACCGTGGGCCCTAAACCCTTGGTATACTGTTGAGTAACGAGCTGCGGAACTTCCAAAACTTTGCAACCTTTAACCAGTTTAATGGTGTTTTCCTCCAGATTCCCCCTGTCAATCATCGCCGGCATGAGCCGTTCCTGAAAATCAATGAGTACCAACAGAGAATCGTCTTTATTCATTTTATTTATTCTCATTTGAGTCTCCTCTACTTGAATTGAAATCCCCAACCCTTTACTTCTTCTACTCTCTGATAACTGGTCAGATCGTAATGTAAAGGCGTTATAGAAATATAATTATTCTGTATGGCCATTACGTCGATATCCTCCGATAATCCTGAATATATCACAGGTTCGCCTGTATAATGATAGTGAGTTTTACCATCTTCATCCACATGAGGTTGGAACTGTTCATCATACTCTCTAGCGCCCAAACGGGTAATACGCAATCCCTTGATTTCTTCGGCTGGAACATCCGGTAAATTGATATTGAGCACCGTACCGCCATCCAACTTTCCTGACGCTACCTGCAAGGCCTGCACTGCAATATCGCAGCTGGGGCCAAAATGCTGAGGATAATGATTATAGACTGATACAGCAATAGACGGGATACCATTAATCACACCTTCGATAGCCCCCGAAACAGTACCTGAATAGAGGGTGTCAGTTCCCAGATTGGAGCCATGATTGATTCCGGAATAAACAAAATCAATTGAAATCCCTTCTTCTTTTAATATACGCAAACCCAGCTTGACACAATCCGC
>JAQUJQ010000101.1 GCA_028680875.1 Eubacteriales bacterium | reverse complement strand
ATGGGGGCAGACGGTTTTGCCTTGTGGGCATATAACAGCTGGAGAGGAAATGACTGGAATAGTGCTGAGAATGTGGATAATTATAGTGCCTTTTTATTCCATCACGCAGACAGGGGACCTGTTCCTACCTTAAGGGCTGAAGCGTTCAGAGAAGCTGCTGAAGATCTGTTCATGATCAACGAAGCAAAAAGATACAATGATCCTGAGTTGGTAAGACTGATTTCCCATGAGAACCTTAATCTGCTTATGTTGCAGAATGACCCTTTGAAAGTCCAACAATGGCGTGACCGTTTGCTGACTGCTCTTTCAAGAGTTTCTCAAAGTTATGATGATAAATAATGAGCCCGATTAATTAGTAGATTATTGATCAAGCCCTAATGATTCATATTAAGATTGTATGCGATTGAAATTTATTATTTTTTATATCAGTTTTCCTCTGTTGATCTTTTCTCAGGGAATGAAGATAACTCATGGACCCTATTTGCAGGGGATGGGAGAGAACGGGGTAACCGTTGTGTGGACTACCAATAACGATGCCCTATCGTGGGTCGAACTGGCGCCGGCTGGTGACGATAGTTTTTATGCAGCTGAACGACCCCGGTTTTATGATTACGAACACGGGAATAAGAATATAGGTAAACTGCATCGGGTAACGCTTTCGGGGCTGTCTCCCGGAACTGAATACCGTTACCGGATTTTCTCGAAAGAGATGATTGGTTACGAAGGGTACAGTGTGACATACGGTAAAGTTGTTGCATCCAACGTTTTTTCCCAGAAACCATATACGTTTAAGACCCTGAATCGAAAAAAAGAGCGGCTCGCTTTTAAAGTGGTAAATGACATTCATGCACAGAACAGTAACTTAAAGTCGATGCTTGGCAGTATAAATAAATCAAACACAGACCTGGTAATCTTCAATGGAGACATGATCTCAACGGTTAACCATGAGGAAGAGATTTTTTCCGCGTTTATGGATACCTCCGTAGATCTTTTTGCGAAAGAAGTTCCTATCTTTTACGCCCGTGGTAATCATGAAACAAGGGGAAAAGCCAGCCCGGCTTTTTTTAACTATTTCCCGACAAATACCGGTGAATACTATTACACCTTTCAGGCGGGGCCGGTGTTTTTCGTTGTGCTCGACAGCGGAGAGGATAAACCCGACTCTGATATAGAATATTCGGGGTTGGCTTGCTTCGATGAATACCGGTCAAGGCAAAAGACCTGGTTGGAGTCGGTTACGAGCTCGGCCGAATTTAAGGATGCCCCGTTCCGTATTGTAATCGTGCATATTCCTCCTGCAGGGTCAACGTGGCATGGGACAAAGGAAGTAGCCGATAAGTTTGTCTCCACTCTGAACAATGCCCGAATTGATGTTATGCTTTGTGGACATACACATGACTACCAGTTTATCTCGAAGGGTGAAGAAAAGAATATCGATTTTCCTATTCTTATCAATGACGATGAGACCTGGCTCGACATCACTGTGGATGCTGATATTGTAATTCGACAAAAAGATATGTCCGGAAAAACATTGCATGTTCATACGTTTATACCTCATCCCGGCGACTGCATTCCGCCCCAACCAACAAGGTAAATCCTAATTGTTAATCTACGAATTCTCTTAATATGACCAACACATAATTTCATCGAATGATGATAACCGTTATGATGATTTTTTTAATAAAAGCATTTATGTATTTGATAATTAATGATCCTATGAAGATAATTTGTACTATAGGCCTATTTGCCATTCTGGGCCTTACTTGTGTCAGAGCGCAGGATTCTACCAATATGGTCAGAATCGAAGATGATGAGTTCTGGTATGGTTTTGCCGTCAATGAAGGGGAAAAAATGCCTTTTCCTGAAGGTTATAATGCCGATCTGAATGGAAATATTTACGGTAATCAGGCTTCGCCTTTGTTACTATCTTCAAAGGGTAGATATATATGGTCTGAGGACCCGTTTGCGTTCAAAATAGAAAACGGGCAGATTATCCTATCCAATAATTTGTCAGCAATAAAGACGGGGAAAAGCGGTGCATCTTTGAGAGAAGCTTATACTTTTGTATCTGGACACTTCTTCCCCACAGAAGGGAAAAATCCGGATATCTCCTTATTCACCAGTCCCCAATACAATACGTGGATTGAACTAATTTATGACCAGAATCAGGAAGATATTTTGCAGTATGCCCATGATATCATAAAAAATGGCTTTCCTCCCGGAGTACTGATGATCGATGATAACTGGGCTCCTTATTATGGCCGGTTCGAGTTCCGGAAAGATCGTTTTCCAAATGCAAAAGCAATGGTCGAAGAGTTGCATGAATTGGGATTTAAAGTGATGCTCTGGATCAGTCCGTTTATACGCCCGGATTCGGAGGAAGGACGGTTCCTGATGAAGAATAAATGGGTGGTAATGGATAACGGAGGAAATAAGGATTTGAAATGGGGAAATTCGGTCAAACCGGCAATTGTAGAGTGGTGGAACGGATTTAGCATGGTTATGGATTTTACCAATCCGGATGCCTCGGATTGGTTTCATCAACAATTGGAGGCAATGGTAAAGGAATATGGAATAGATGGGTTCAAATTCGATGCCGGAGACTCCCAATATTATGCAGGAAATGCAGTGACATATAAGAAAGTAAATCCGAATGAGCATACCCGGCTCTGGGGTGAGTTTGGATTAAAATATCCCTTGAATGAATATCGGGCCATGTGGAAAATGGGAGGCGCTCCCCTTGTTGAGAGACTCAGGGATAAGTTGCATACCTGGGATGACCTCGGAAAATTGATCCCCCATATAACTACTGCCGGATTATTAGGATATCCGTTTACTTGTCCGGATATGATTGGCGGAGGGTCTTTCGAATCTTTTATTGACACGAATTCTAATAAACTAAGTCAGGATCTCATTGTCCGGTCAGCCCAATGCCATGCACTTATGCCAATGATGCAGTTTTCTGTGGCCCCATGGAGAGTGTTGGATGACAAACATCTGGAAGCGGTAAAAAAGGCCGTGAAAATCAGAGAAGCATTTGTTCCTGAGATATTGCGGTTGGTCCGGAACAGTGCCAAAACAGGTGAACCCATTGTTACAAATATGGAATTTAGGTTCCCGAATCAGGGGTTCTCCCACTGTAAAGATCAATTTATGTTGGGTGAAAATACCTTGGTTGCTCCGATTATTACAGGAAGTAATACGAGGACTGTTTATTTACCCAAAGGGAAATGGGTCGATTATAAAGGTAAAAAACGAAAAGGAGGACGCAAGTATGAATATACAGCAGAAATCGATGAAATAATCTGGTTTAAAAAGAATATGGAGTCAAAGTAATTATTTATCCATTTCATCAATTATCTTATTTACAAATATTAAAATCAGACAACTATGGTAACAACAGAAAAAACAAGGTAATGGTGGAGTTGTGCAACCTGTCCATCACGGAACGCAAAGACGACCGCTTCGGCCGTGTGATAACAAGTAAATCGTTCAACGAAGGCGATCTGATCAAAACGGCGGTGGAACGGCGTACCGACCTGAATGCCGCGACCCTGAAAGCATCTATCGACACATCCTCAAATAGATAGCGATGGAAGAAGTGTGTAACGGTGTATCGGTTGCATTCGGGTTGGGCTATTTCGGATTGAAAGTCAATGGCGTGTTCATGGGTGACAATGCCCAATGGGATAGCACAAAGCACAACCTTTCGGTACGCGTGGCACCGAACGCAGAACTGCGCAAAGCCGTGGAGACCACGGACGTGAATGTCCGCGGACTGTCTTCGTCGGGCACGGTCATCAATTCGGTGACGGATGTCACTTCGGGTGAAGAGAACGGGAAACTCACGCCCGGTGGCGGGGTCAACCTTATCGGTCCCCGTATACGGATTGACAGCATTGCCCCGGAAATGGGATTGAAATTGCGGAATTGCTGAAAGATGAAATATATTTTCCGGTATGATGTGGCTTCATATTAAGCTGTGACATCATCTCTCATTAGGCTATGAGATTGTATCATATCAGGCTGTGATGCCGTCTCATACGAGGCTAGAAAATCATCTCATATTAGATAGAGATCTTATAAGCATATTCAAAGTCATTTTTCATTCTCAACCAGCCGGAACAAGATGATCCCCTTCCGGCTGGTTTACCCGCCTGTCTTCTTATCCCCATGTCTTCCAACCTAAAACAAACAATCAACCGCAATGGATAACACTCTTCTTAACTGGGTATTCGATAACTGGGAATTACTCTCGGCCATCCTGGTCTTCATCGTTTACTTCAAAATCGATAAACGCCACCGGAATGCCGAGGTGAAACAGTCGGAAGGGAACGCCCTTTCGACCATGCAGGAAGCGACTTCGATACTGGGACACCAAGAGATCTGTCCAAAAATTTATGCATAGGGCCTTTACACCTTCGAACTATCTCCATCCATCAAAAACTCATAGATATTCATAAAGATAACACCATTGGCATCATGATATTTTTTTATCGGATCTTCCGTGATGACAAACTTCGGGAAGCTGTCATCAATATGCTGAAAAGGACGGAGTTCTTGATCGCGTTTTTCCTCTGTCGGCAATCGTAGAGCCGACTGTATATAGCAACGCTTGCTCCCTTGATTGCATACGAAATCTACCTCAAATTGCTTACGTTGACTAACTCCATCCCCGTCTTTCGTATTGACTACCACAACTCCCACATCTACTGCCAATCCACGAACGCGAAGTTCATTATAAATCATATTCTCCATCAAGTGCGTTACCTCATGCTGACGGAAATTGATGCGGGCATTTCGCAAACCAATATCAGAGAAGTAATATTTAGCCGGTGTGTCAATATATCTACGTCCCTTGATATCATAACGAACAGATTTTTCCAGAATGAATACATCTTGCTATCCGTCATTTTCCCATCAATATATTCCAATAAAGTATCCGGATCACGTAAAGCTTTATTACGCCTATCTTCAAGATCGACCTGTATAATATGATTGTCATCGACACCTGCCTCTTTAAGATGATTATAAAAAAGGGTAAGCAGTAAGTATGATTTACCACAACGGCGCATACCTGTTATGATCTTAATCATATCATTATGTTTGCTGTCGATAAGTTTCTGTAGATAAATATCTCGCTTTATTTCCATATCCATTGAAGATTTTTGCGTATTTACGCATTTTTTTCAATAATATGCATGATTGAGTGGTTTTCGTAATCGTATCATGTAATTCAATTTTGGAAATGGTTTCTAATCCTGTAGTTTTGAAACGATAATCAGGATTGTTGATTACTTTGATTTGGGCTTACCCCAAGAAACATATTTTGGGGCTGGGACACCCAAAAAGGTGTCCCAGGAAAATACAATAAACTGATAATAAGAAAAATACAAAAATACCCGAATTAAGTTGAACTCGTATATTTGCGTGTCGGTGAATTCCTCTTTGGTATCTTCGCAAACATAATATATGTTACATCCCCTACTGATATTTGATCATATCATCCGGAAGAAATACATTTTCTTGTGTCCCGATAGGAGGATTCTTAAGAAATAACTTTGTAATGATTATATGCTTCTTGGCAAACGGAAGTTTCTCTGCCTTATCTCTTAATTCCAGCAGCAAACGATCACTGCGTTCTTTTGTTGTCCATTTACATTCGGCCACTAACAAATATTTTTTATCCAAAGATTCAGCCACGACATCCAATTCAATGCGTTCATCTTTAGAAATATTTCCCCACCAACGACGTGCCATTCCATATGTTATGCCATCTATTTCATTTCCGGAAACTGTTTCCCGGCAGAACTGTTCCCAATAATCACCTGCATAGCCGGAAAAATGATTATCCAGGTTAGACAATATCGTAAGCCCCCGATAAAATACCCATTTTAGCGTAAATGGTTTTTCCCGATCTTTGCCGGCAAACCTATTTTCTATGAAGCCTGTAAGCAAAGAAGAATTCCTGGCGATACTGGAGCGCCAACAGAAGAGCGGGTTAAGCATCAAGGATTTTTGTGCGAACGAGTCCTATACAGTCTCCAGCTTCCACTACTG
>JAQUJQ010000100.1 GCA_028680875.1 Eubacteriales bacterium | reverse complement strand
TGGAGCAACAGACCATGGATACTCCCATTCCTGCAAAACGAGGAATTATTTATGATCGAAATATGAAAGAAATGGCAATCAGTGCCGTAACCAATACAATATGGGCAAGGCCGGCAGACGTAAAATCAGCCAGAACCGAAGAAGAAGGTCAAAAAAAGAGAGAAAATACGGCAACTGTACTGTCAGAAATTTTGGAGATGGATCAGGACGAAGTACTTAAAATAATATCTGCAAAAAAATCTTTAGTAAAAGTAGCTAAATATGTTAATAAAGAAAAAGCAGACCTTATCCGGGAGGCACAACTTTCCGGCATATCTATTGCTGAGGATGTAAAACGATATTATCCGTTAGGAGCATTTGCATCTCACGTTTTGGGCAGTACAACTGACGATAACAGAGGTCTTTCCGGTATTGAATTAAAATATGATAAATACCTTTCCGGTACACCGGGACGGTGGATTAAAAACACCGATGTAGCAGGAGACAGTTTATCCTATGGAATAGAAAAATACTATCAGGCAGAAGATGGATTGAGCGTTGTTTTAACTATTGATGAAGTCATTCAACATTATGTAGAAAAAACCATAAAACAAGTGCAGGCAAACACACAGGCAAAACGAGTATTCTGTGTAATTATGGACCCTCGCACCGGAGATATTCTAGCTATGGCTATGACTCCTGATTTTGATCCAAACGATCCCCGAAAACCTTTGGATAATAAAGAAGAAGAATATGTAAAGGGGCTTTCCAATGAAGATAAGTTAATTTACTGGAATGATATGTGGCGTAATCCTATGGTGAGTGATACCTATGAACCGGGATCTACATTTAAGCTGATTACCACTTCTATTGCTTTAGAGGAAGGAGTGACCAACCCCAACGAAAACTTTACCTGTACGGGAAGTTATATGGTTGCAGGTACAAAGCTTTCATGTTGGCGGTCTTATCGTCCGCACGGAGCTCAGACTTTGACTAAAGCTGTTCAAAACTCATGTAACCCGGTTTTTGTCCAACTTGCTTTGCGTTTAGGAATTGAAACATATTATGAATATCTTGATAAATTCGGATTGATAGAAAAAACGGGAATAGATTTTCCAGGTGAAGGTGGAAACATTCTTCAAAACAAAGAAACTGCCGGACCGGTCGGATTGGCAACCATGTCTTATGGCCAGGGTATTGCAGTTACACCGATAAGTCTAATCAGTGCCGTTTCAGCCTTAGGAAACAAGGGCATGTTGATGCAACCCAGGTTGGTAAAGGCTCTTTTGGATCAGGAGGGCAATATAATAGAAAGTTTTGAACCACAAATTATCCGCCGGGTGGTTTCTCAGCAGACTGCGGAAGAGATGAGTCTAATAATGGAAACTGTCGTTTCTGAGGGAGGAGGCGGCACTGCTAAAGTACCCGGTTATCGTATCGGAGGAAAGACAGGTACAGCAAATAAGGTTGTAAATGGCGTTTATGTTGATGATACCTATTCATCTTTTATCGGCATGGCACCGATGGATGATCCGCAACTCACCATATTATTGGTGGTAGACTCTCCTCAGGGAGTAAAATTCGGCAGTCAGACTGCTGCACCGGGGGTTAAGGCCATTTTGGAAGAGACTCTTAGGTATCTCTCAATCCAACCCAGTTATAGTGATGAAGAACAAATAAAAATCGAAGGTCAGATGGTGATGGTTCCTTCCCTAATTAATGAAAATTTTAGTGAGGCTATCGGAATACTGGGAGGAGCAGAATTATCCTATATTGTTTCTCCCACCACCGAAAGTAACGAAGACTTTACCATTGTTGACCAATATCCAAAAGCAGGTGAAAAGGTAAAGAAAGGGACTAACGTATATCTATATTGGAAATAAAGGGGAAGTTTAAATATGAGATTGGATGATTTGTTGCAGGGTACAGGAATCCAATGCCCCATGGAGAGTGGAGCGCAGGAGATTACAGGTCTTTGCTATGACTCACGAAAAGTAAAAAAGGGAGATGCCTTTGTTTGCTTAAAAGGCTTGCATACCGATGGGCACATTTATGCAATGGATGCAGTAGTACGGGGGGCAGTTGCGGTTATCGCAGAGGAAGATCTGGAATCAGCAAGGGTAACGGTTTTAAAGGCAAAAGATTCAAGAAAAGCACTTTCAACAATTGCAGCCAATTACTACGGACATCCATCGAAATGGATACGAGTATTCGGAATTACAGGGACAAATGGGAAAACCACTGTTTCATTCATGATAAAAAGTTGTCTTAAGGCTGAAGGGCAGACCTGTGGACTTACGGGGACCATCTCCTATCAGGTTGGAGATAAAGAATATGAAGCTACTTACACTACACCAGAATCTTTAGATTTACAAGGTATATTTGCAGAAATACAAAAGCAGGAGATTTCCAATTGCGTAATGGAAGTTTCCTCCCATGCTTTGCAGTTGGGGCGAGTAGATGATATTGAATTTGACTATGGAATCTTTACAAATTTAACCCAGGACCATATGGATTTTCATAAGAATCGGGAAGAATACTACCAGGCTAAAAAAAAGTTGTTCTCTTTGGTAAAGAAAGGTGCAATTATTAATATAGATGATGAAAGCGGAAGACAACTTTACCAAGAATTAGGTGAGGAAGGAACTGTAGTACTGATATCCTGCTCCTTGAAAGATAAAAAAGCAGACTACTATGGAGAAATTTTGGAGACCAGTGAACGGGGATCCAAACTATTGCTTATTTATAAGGGAATAGAATTAGGAGTTCTTACAATTCATTCTCCGGGGATTTTTTCTCTCTATAATGGATTAGTAGCTGCCGGCTGTCTTCATACAGCGGGAATTTCATTTTCAGCAATCCAAAAAGGACTTGAAGATTTAAAGGGAGTACCGGGGCGGTTTGAATTGATAGAAAATAGTAAGAACATGGTGGTTATCGTAGATTATGCCCATACTCCTGATGCTTTGGAGAAAGTTCTCAGAACCGCTGCGGAGATTGTAAAGGGTCGTTTAATTTGTGTCTTTGGCTGTGGTGGAGAGAGGGATGTAACCAAGAGACCTCTTATGGGGAAAATTGCAGGTTCATACTCTGATTATTGTATTATTACCAGTGATAATCCCAGGACAGAAAGTCAACAGCAAATAGCCACGGACATTGAGGGAGGTCTTTATGAAACCGGTTGTAATTACGAAATCATAGAAGATAGACGAAAAGCTATCGCTAAGGCATTATCAATATATCGAAAAGGAGATCTGATTCTAATAGCAGGAAAGGGTCATGAAACTTATCAGATTATCGGTGGATCGAAAACCTATTTCAGTGATCAGGAAACGGTTCGGGAGCTGATTGAAACAACAGATAGGGGGAAAAATGAAAGCAATTAGGGTAAGAGAGGTAGCCGGGGCAATAGCCGGTTCATGCATAAGCGGTAATCAAGAGGCCGCAATAACGGGCGTATCCATAGATTCTCGTACTGCAGCTTCCGGAATGGTATTCTTTGCATTAAAAGGGGAAAGGTTTGACGGACATGATTTTTTAGAACAGGCTATTGAAGCAGGTTGCGGTGCTTTAGTGATCTCCAAAGCATTAAAGTCAGTATTAACACTTGCAGGGAATAAAGGTGTGGCTGTAATAAAGGTTAAAGATACCTTGGATGCACTGCAGGACTTTGCTGCATATTATCTTTCCCTTTTTCCAATTTATAAAATTGGAGTGACTGGGAGCACAGGTAAAACTACTACTAAGGAAATGCTATACCGGATCTTGTCTGAGAAATACAGAACCGTTCGCAATGAAGGAAATTTTAACAACAATATCGGTCTGCCATTATCGGTTTTTCAAATTGATGATACTACAGAGACAGCAGTTTTCGAAATGGGAATGGATCGACCCGGTGAAATCCATAGACTGGCAGAGATCTTAAGGCCTCAGGTTGGGATAATTACAAATGTTGGATTATCACATATTCAAAATTTAGGAAGTAGGGAAAGCATACTAAAAGCAAAGATGGAAATCACAGATTTCTTTGGAGAAAAAGATGTTTTAATTATAAACCTGGATAATGACATGCTTTCAAAAGCATCTTATGATAGCAGTTACCAAATTCTTTCCGTCGGCAGGTCTGAGAAGGCCTCCTTCCATATCTCCCGGATAGTGGATTCAGGAGAAGAGGGGATCAGGTTTACATTGACAGCAGAAGGAGATATTCAGGAATTTCATCTTGGAATACCGGGTATACACAATGGGACCAATGCCGCTTTAGCCGTGGTAGCGGCCAGGTGCTTAGGAGTTAGCCTTCAAGAGGCGGCAAAGGGATTGGCCAAGCTGTCCAATACGGATAAAAGAATGCATATCATAGAAAACCGGGGAATAAAGATCATTGATGATACTTATAATGCCAGTCCGGATTCCATGAAAGCAGCAATTGACGTTTTAGTTGGCATACAGGGGGGGAGAAAGATTGCTATTCTTGGTGATATGTTTGAATTAGGAGATGAGGAGGTTGCATATCATTTCCAAATTGGTGAATATACTTCCAATGCAGGAGTTGATATGGTAATATCAGTAGGGAAAAATGCAAAATATATTTCGGAAGGCGCCCGAAAGGGAGGAGCAAAGGCCATTCATTTCGAAGCGAAGGATTTATTAAAAGGGGTTTTGGATCAATGGATCCGATCGGGAGATGTAATCCTGGTTAAAGGCTCCAGGGGAATGGCTATGGAAGAAATCGTACAATTATTGGATAAAACAGAGGAATAGGAAACAACTATGGACTATCTACAAATCGCAATACCGGCGGGGGTCGCTTTAATCATCACACTAATTGGCATTCCTCTTTTCATTCCAATTTTAAGAAAGATAAAAGCAGGACAAAATATTCGAGAGGAAGGGCCGAAATCTCATTTGGTAAAAACAGGGACGCCTACTATGGGAGGAATCATTATTATCCTTGGCGTAGTGGTTGCCTGTTTAGTAACCGCTGAATGGAACACTGACCTGATGATCATACTTATAGCATTCTCCGCTTTTGGATTTTTAGGTTTTCTTGATGATTTTGTAAAGATCAGCATGAAACGGAATCTAGGGCTGACCGCCAAGCAAAAGTTAGTATTACAGATTTTAATAGCTGTAGGTTTGGCTTTGTACCAAGCAAGGGTTTCAGTTTATGGTACAACAATAATGATCCCATTTGTTGATGTATATTTGAATCTTGGATGGTTATACGTTCCATTCATCGCCTTTGTGGTGGTGGCTATGGCAAACAGTGTAAATCTTACCGACGGCCTGGATGGATTGGCTTCCGGAGTTACTATGATTGTAGCCTTATTTCTGGCTTTGGTGGGAAGTACTTTCCACTTTCAGTCAGCTGGGATTTTCTGCAGCGCTTTATCAGGAGCATGTCTGGGATTTTTAGCCTTTAACAAGCATCCGGCAAAGGTTTTTATGGGTGATACAGGTTCTATGGCGCTGGGCGGAGGGGTGGCAGCTGCAGCTATCATTATGAATATTGAACTGATCATTCCTATAGCGGGCGGTGTATACGTGGCAGAAGCTTTATCTGTTTTATTACAGGTAGCATATTTTAAAAAATCAGGAGGAAAACGTCTATTAAAAATGGCTCCTCTCCACCATCATTTTGAGATGAGTGGTTGGAAAGAAACCAAGGTGGTAGCAGTTTTCTGGTTAGTCACACTTTTACTGTGTGTTATCAGTTTGTTTGGAATTTAATAAAAAAAGGAAGAAAAAATGGATATTAAAAACACCAATGTAATAATTATAGGTATGGGAAGATCAGGGATCGCAGCTGCGGAGACACTACTTTCCTTAGGAGCACAGGTGTCGGTTTACGATAAAAAAACCAGACAAGAGATGGAACCTAACCTGGTTCAATTCTTTAAAAATAAGGATGCAATTTGTTATTTTGGAGAAGAACCGACTAATATTGATTCCTTTAATCTGATGATAGTAAGTCCCGGCGTTCCTTTATCTTTAGACCTGGTGCAAAGAGGTCAAGAAGCAGGCGTTGAAATTATCGGCGAGATCGAGTTAGCATGGAGATTGGGTAGAGGGAAATACGTAGCCATTACGGGAACC
>JAQUJQ010000099.1 GCA_028680875.1 Eubacteriales bacterium | reverse complement strand
TGGGCTTCCTGTAGCTATCCTCTCTTATGAAGTGGAGAATATCACCGGACAATCAGTAGAAGTCTCCGTTTGTGGTTCTATACGTAATTTTATAGGAAAAGATGGGAGTCAATTTAGAACTGATTGGAAAGGTGATTATATACCAATTGGTGCAAAAAATAATAAAAATGAATTCCGTCAGACAGACGGTCTACAGGGGATTTATTTCTATTCGGATAGTGTTGATCGGGAAGATACAGCTTGGGGAACGATGGCATTAGTAACGCAGGCTATGGATGGTGTTACTTTTCGTACTTCGTCGAGGCAAGATAGCTGGAATAATGGAATCCTTAATTTCTGGGATGATTTTAGTGAAGATGGAATCTTGACGGAGCGGGATAAGTTGGAAGACCAGGATCCAATGGCTTCCTTGGCAATAAAGAAAATAATACCGCCTCATGGCAAAGAGACATTCACTTTTTTCCTTACCTGGAATTTCCCCAATCGTAAAGCATGGTCAAATACGGTTGTAGGAAATTATTATAGTCAGTTATATCCTGATGCATGGGATGCAGCGGAAAAGATTGTCCCTCAAATTCCTCGTTTGGAAAAAGAAACACTCTCTTTTGTGAATGCATTATTAAAAACTTCTTACCCCGAAGTAGTCAAAGAGGCTGCTTTATTTAATCTGGCAACATTACGTTCCCAGACAGTGTTCCGGCTACCCAGTGGACATATGATGGGCTGGGAAGGTGTCATGGATCGTTTTGGCTCTTGCGCCGGCTCATGTACTCATGTATGGAATTATGAAGTGGCGACACCTTTTCTTTTTGGGAATCTGGCCAAAACGATGCGGGATGTGGAATTTAACTATGCTACAAAGGAGAATGGCTTGATGAACTTCAGGGCGTCGTTACCTTTGTCGGAAGCCAATAAAGGAAATGCTGCTGCTGCGGACGGACAGATGGGGTGTATTATGAAGGTTTACCGGGAATGGCAACTTTCGGGAGATAACCAATTTCTGGGATCCAATTGGGGGCAGATAAAGAAAGTACTTTCATATGCATGGACAGAAAAAGGTTGGGATGGCAATCAGGACGGAGTCATGGAAGGTCGCCAGCATAATACAATGGATGTTGATTACTATGGTCCTAACCCTCAGATGGGCTTTTGGTATATGGGAGCCTTACGGGCTGCTGAAGAAATGGCTTTAGCGATGAAGGATCAATCTTTCGCAGGAAAATGCCGCCGTCTTTTTGAACAAGGAAGTGCCTGGATGGATGAAAATCTTTTTAATGGAGAATATTATGAACATAAAATTACAGATCCTCGTACGTTTGAGTTTCTGGATGTGCATGATCCCAATACTTCTATTCCTTCATTTCAGTTAGGTCGGGGGTGTCTTGTTGATCAGTTGGTCGGGCAATATATGGCACATATTTGTGGTCTGGGATATCTGGGTAATAAGGCCCATATACGAACAACGCTTAAGAGTATTATGAAATACAATTATGTGGAAGACTTTAGTCGTCACTTTAACAACATGCGTTCTTATGTGATGGGGGATGAGGCTGGACTCTTGATGGCTTCATGGCCCAACGGCCGGCTAGAGGTTCCATTTCCTTATTTCGCAGAGGTTATGACAGGTTTTGAATACAGCGCGGCCGTTGGAATGATCTATGAGAATATGGAAGAAGAAGCGTTAAAATGTATCGAGGCTATTCGTAAACGTCATGATGGCGCTAAGAGAAATCCGTTTAGCGAACCGGAATGTGGACATCATTATGCCCGATCAATGGCCAGTTGGGCTTCTGTTATTGCCTTAAGTGAGTTTCAGTACTCAGGAACGGACAAGACAATGTCTGTCACCTCTCGTCCGGGGACATATTTTTGGAGTAATGGCTATGCTTGGGGGCTTTGTGATGTAGGGGACTCAAGTGTGAAACTGGAAGTACTGAAAGGTTCTCTGTCCTTAGATAAATTTTCACTTTCGGATGGTAGAAAAAAAAATCTGAAACATATTCAAGTCAATGAAGGAGAATCTTATATAATGACATTCTAAGTAAAATAGTTCTAATCATATGAAATCAAATCATTTGTCTTATTTACTCGCAGTTGTTTTCTACTTTTTATTTGCTTGTTTCTCTTCTATGTCCCAGGATTGGAAAAAAGAGTTTAATGAAGAACTTTCTCTTTTAGGGCATAGAAATTGGATTGTTATTACCGATATGGCATATCCTCTACAGAATAAATCCGGTATTAAAACAATATACACCGGTGAATCTTATATGGATGTTCTGTCGTTTATTGATTATGAAATTAAAAAATCTTCCCATATTAACCCCGTGATTTACCAAGATCAGGAATTATCTTTCCTTGAGGATTCAGATGTAATGGGAATTGAAGACCTTAAAAAAGAGATAGCAGAACTGTTTGAAAAGAAAAGAATAAATTATCTGCCTCATGATAAATTAATTGCTCGTATGAATGAGGTTAGTCAAATGTTTACTGTTTTTATATTAAAAACAAATATGACTTTTCCCTATGTGTCAACGTTTATAGAACTTGATTGTGGTTATTGGAGTGAAGAACAAGAAAATAACTTATTAAGTAAGATGAACAAAAGAAATGAATAGATGAACGGTTTATTGATATATGGTTTAGGAATGGAAGAAGAATAAAAAGCGAAATCTGAAAATATTTTAGACATAAAAAGTCAAAGACTTTGGTTATCTCATCCAAAGCCTTTTAATGGCTCTTTTGACCGTAATATTGGATATAAAAGTGAAAATTATGAGAAAGAAAGATTGTTTGATTAAATCAAATTTTTATAGAGAATGTAGGCCAAGTAAACTCTTTGAATGAGAATAAATTAAATATGTATAAAGGATATGCCGGGAGGAGATAAGAATGAAAACACGCTCTGCACGCCCGATCCGATGGGACAACGTAAGATTGTCGGGAATGTCGACGCATATTTCATCAAATACATGAAACAACTGCATGAACTGTTCAGTAATTAGTCGACCCTTAAAAAGCATTCAATCATCTATATTACAGTGAAATAGTAGATATTTTTCTTGGTTAATTTTGCAAGTTTTCGTATATTTGAGATATAAATCTTGCAGAAAATTATGCTGACAAAACAACAAAACCGGTCACAACATTCATTGTTCTTTTCACTTGAAAGCACATTGAATCATAAGCACCCGCTATTCATTCTGGCCAATAAAATTGATTGGGAGATGTTTGAAAGAGAGTTCTCACCCCTGTATTGTCCCGATAACGGACGTCCGGCGAAGCCCATTCACCTAATGGTGGGTTTGTTGATCCTGAAACGTGTTTACGATCTCTCTGACGAAAGCATGGTGAAACAACGGAGTGAAAACAACTACTACCAATACTTTTGTGGGGAACAGGAGTTTCAACCCCGGGTACCTTGTGAAGCATCCGAGCTGGTTCATTTCCGTCATCGCATCGGCAAAAAGGGTGTTGAGCTGATCTTAAGGGAGAGCATTTGCATCAATGGTAAAGATTCGAACGATACGAACGTCTACATCGATACCACTGTCCAGGAGAAGAACATCACCTTTCCCACGGATGACAAACTGGCAAGGAAGATTGTCAAGAGGTGCTGGAAGATGGACTACAGAAATGGTTTGAAATTGCGCCAAAGTTACAGGCGAATCCTAAAAGATCTTTCCTGCGATCAACGCTTCCACAATCACCCACAAAACAGGGGTAAAGCCAGGAAAGCGGATAAGAAAGTGCGAACCATAGCCGGACGGCTCGTACGCGACGTGGAAAGTAAGCTGGGCACCAAGGTTAATGAGCAATGCATCAGCAAGGAGAAAGAGCATAAACTGTACGAGTTTGAAAACAAGGTATCCATCACACGAACCGGGACCGGTGTAATTGCAGGTGCACTGAGTTTTAGAAATGAATTTGACGGGCACACGCTGGACAAGGCTATTGAGCAAGTGGAGAAGTTGACGGAAAGAAAACCTCGAAATGTTATCTGCGACAGAGGCTACAGGGGAGGAAGTAAGGTCAGGGATACACTCATCCACATCCCCAAATCCTTTTCAAAATCTGTGAGTACGTATCGAAAGAATAAAGAGAGAAAGTCCTTCCGCAAACGGGCAGGCATTGATCCGGTAATCGGACACCTGAAAGAAGATCACCGTCTCTCCCGCAATTACTACAAGGGAATCATCGGTTATGAGATCAACGTGATGCTCGCAGCAGCCGGATTCAACTTCAAAAGGATGATGAACAAGTGGAAATTATCTTTTTGGCTCTTTTTTGAAAAGATATTTTTGTTCCTGAAAAGGCAACTTGACCCAATCAGGGGCGGTATAATTTTACAAATTAAAGAAAATTGGGCTTTTTAAGGCTCGACTAATTAGAAGATTTGCGGTTTATTAAATTATTTTGAAAGAATGAAAAATTTTAATGCAATAATCACAGCATGAACCCTATTTTGAAAAATTATTGCCTTTTGGTTTTGTTTATGCTTCTATTATTTAGGGTAACCTTCGCTCAGGATAACAAAATACAATTATCCGGCGAGTGGCAAGTAAAACTTGACCCAAACAATGAACAGCAGATGGACAAGGCAGATAAAGCTTTTAAACTAGAGGGAACAATTGTGTTACCGGGCTCCCTTGCTGAAAATGGATATGGGATAAGAACGATTGGATCCGACTTTGGCATACTCACGCCGGAATATAAATACATTGGGAAGGCCCGGTACATGCGGGAGATTTACATTCCCCCATCGTGGAGAAACAAAGAAATTGAAATTTTCCTGGAACGTGTATTGTGGGAATCCCGAATTTTTATTGACGGGAAAGAATTGAGCCGGCAGGATGCTTTAGGCACACCCCATGTTCACCGGTTGGGGAAATTATCTTCCGGCACGCATGAACTGGCCGTTTTGGTTGACAACGAAATGATTCACAACATTGGAGATAAGGGACATGCCTATTCTGATTATACTCAAAGCATTTGGAACGGGATCGTGGGACGCATGGAAATGCGAGCCCTCGATGCCGCGCGGATAGAAAGCGTGCGTGCTTTCCCCGATATTGAGAACGATCACCTGAAAGTGGAGGTAAACACGAACATCCTCCTGGGGAGCAATACCACGCTGGGTTATTTGGTGAAATCGGTGAAAACGGGAAAAATGGTGATGGATGGAAAGATCAACCCTGTAAACGGGAAAGATAACAACCCGTTTGTTTTCACGATCCCGGTAAATGGAAGACTCGAAAAATGGAGCGAGTTTACCCCCGAGGTGTACTTGCTTGAAATTTCATTAACTTCCTGCCAATCAGCCGATTCCCATGAAACCGAATTTGGTTATTACCAGGTAAGCCATGACGGTACCAAGGTATTGATAAACGGGAAACCGGTTTTCTTGCGCGGAAACCTCGACTGCGTCCATTTTCCGCTTACCGGATACCCGTCCTGTGACGTGGAAGACTGGGAGAGGATCTTCAAAACGTACAAGGATTATGGGCTTAATCACGCGCGTTTCCACTCCTGGTGCCCGCCTGAAGCGGCTTTCAAGGCGGCGAACAGGGTAGGTGTCTACCTGCAAGCCGAAGCTTCAATCTGGATTGACTGGTGGATGAGTACCGATATGGTGGTTCGAGGTCGCCCCGAGATGGATACGAAAGGACATCCCGCGGGGCTCGGGCGCGATCCGGAAAGGGACCGTTTCGTGGTGGAGGAGATGAACCGGGTGGTGGATACATATGGAAATCACCCTTCATTTATAATGTTTTGTATTGGTAATGAGTTGGGCAACGCCGATTTTGACGCGATGAACCGATGGATATCAGAATTAAAAACCAAAGACCCGCGCCGGCTGTACGCAGCGTCGACTGCCCGGCGGATAAATGATACCGATGATTACTCCGCAACACACCATATCCCCGATGTGGGGCGCACGCGTGGCCTTAACGGAGCTCGTACCGATTGGGATTTCGAAGAGACGTACGGGAAAGTTGACATCCCGATTATCGCACACGAGATAGGGCAGTGGCCCGTGTACCCGCGTTGGTCAGAAATAGAAAAATATTCAGGGGTTTTAAAAGCACGAAATTTTGAGGAATTTAGAGAAGTGGCGGATAAAAATGGGATAGCCAAC
>JAQUJQ010000098.1 GCA_028680875.1 Eubacteriales bacterium | reverse complement strand
CAATAAAACCTATGAGGAATGTTCCATGGCTTTGGATAACAATGTGGGCACATGGGTGGTGGACAACCTGTCGGAACTGATTATGTTGGATGAGCTTACTAACCGAAATAAAAAGAAGGTGAAAATACTGCTTCGTGTAACACCGGGAGTGGACAGCCATACTCACAGATTCATTTCTACCGGCCATTTGGATTCCAAGTTTGGTTTTTCACCCCAAACTCTCAAAATGCAAGGAGTTATTGAAAAAGCTTTGTCTATGCCATTTATTGAACTTTTAGGTTTCCATTTCCATGTTGGGTCTCAATTAATTGATAACCGGGCTCATCTTATGGCTATGGATATTTTACTGGACTTGATTAAAGATATTCGGCACAAAATATGTTTTACACCCGGTGAATTGAATGTCGGCGGTGGCTTTGGGATTCAATACGGAGGAGATCCGCTGCGTAAACCATTAACCTTTTTTACTGATCCAATTATGGAAAAGCTGATTGATTTTTGTAAAAAAGAGAATATGCCTTTACCTGCGGTGACTATCGAACCGGGGCGTTGGATTGTAGGCGAAGCAGGAATTACTATATATCGGGTAGGTTCAATTAAGACGAATTCTGCAGGAAGAACTTATGTCAGTGTAGACGGCGGATTCCCGGACAATCCCAGAACCGCTCTTTATCAAGCCAAGTATGATGTAGTAGCCATCGAGAAGCCGGACGCGCCAAGGGATAATATAGTCACAATATCCGGAAAATGCTGTGAAAGCGGGGATATTCTGGTATGGGATGCTTCTTTGCCCAAATTAGCCAGAGGAGATTTATTGGCTGTGCTTAGTACAGGAGCTTATCATTATTCAATGGCAAGTAACTATAATCGGACTCCCAGGCCCCCTGTTGTTATGATAAGGGAAGGTCGGCACAGACTTTCAGTAAAGCGGGAAACCTATGATGATTTATTGGAAAGGGAGATATAAAGTTCCTTTGCAGATTAGCTGAGCCCAACCTTCCATGGAGAGGGCGCCGTCGGCGGCCACATGGATAATGACTTGGCCGCCGGGCATCATGACCCGGACCGGCGAATTAACCAGATTTTGCCGAAAAGCGGCCAGTGCAGATGCACAGGCCCCTGTGCCACAGGCCAGGGTCCTGCCGGCGCCCCTTTCCCAAGTACTGACCGTTAACTTTGAATCACCTGTCACCCGAATGAAGTTTACATTTGTACCATCGGGAAAGGCAGGGTTTTTTTCAATTTGAGGTCCCAGCCGGTTTGTGAAATCAATCAGATCGCCGTCCACCAAGAGAACACTATGGGGTACCCCAATATGCATAAATATTAATTTATATGAGGTTCCATCAGCTATGATCTCCATAGAACGAATTCCCTTGGCTTTCCCCATTTCTACCTGAATAAGGGAGGCATTTATATTTTGTTCTTTGATAATAACCTGTTTATTACCATCGCCGGTTTCCACTGAAAACGAGTCTGAGGTAAGGATACCCTGATCCCTCACAAACTTGGAAAAGCAGCGGATTCCGTTGCCACACATAGTTGCCATACTACCGTCGCTGTTAAAAAAGGCCATACGTATGTCGGAAATACCGGATGCTTCAACAGCTATGAGACCGTCCGCACCAACGCCGAAATTCCGGTGACAAACAGTGCGGGCCATAGATGAAAGATTCTTAATCAAGCCCTTACGATTATCGATTAGTATAAAATCATTTCCTGCTCCTTGAAGTTTCCAAAAATCCATATTTCATATTACCTTTCTCTTATTTTGCCCTCATTATAATGAAAGTCATTGGAATAGGCAAGATAAGAATATAATTAATTGAAGAATTAATTAAAAGAAGCTTGCATAAAGTTGCATTGTTATGTATAATTATAAATTATTATCAACAGTAGGAGAAATTATGGATAAGAAAGTAAAAGTTGGTGTGATAGGTGCTACAGGATATGCAGGTATAGAACTGGTTCGTATCCTTTCGGATCATCCAAAGGCGGAACTTGTTGGGGTCAGTTCTGTCAGTTTCAATGGGAAAAACATTTCCCGGATTTACCCGGGCTTGAGGGCCGGATTCAATCAAACTCTTGTAGAAGGAATCGAGGCTATGCCGTCTGAGTGCGATGTAATTTTTGGTTCTCTGCCACATGGGTTATCTGAGGAAATCGGAGCAGCTTGCATGAAAAAGGGTGTTGCTTTTATTGATTTAGGGGCGGATTTTCGTCTGGAAGATGAAGAGGAATACATAAAATGGTACGGAAATAAATTCAAGGATACATTATTACATAAACAAGCAGTCTATGGACTCTGCGAGCTTTTTAGAGAGGAAATCCGAAAATCAAGGCTGGTTGCAAACCCCGGCTGCTATCCCACCTCTGTAGCACTGGGACTTTATCCGGCTTTAAAAGATCATCTGGTTCATCGAGAAGGAATTATCATTGACTCAAAATCCGGAGTGACCGGCTCCGGCCGGGGATTGACTCTATCCACTCATTATCCGGAATGTAACGAAGCAATGTCTGCCTATAAGGCGGGGGCTCATCGGCATAGACCGGAGATAGAGCAAACACTGAGTAAGATCTGCGGTTCCAAAGTGAATGTAACCTTCACTCCGCACCTTATTCCTGCGAACCGAGGGATACTTTCTACTATTTATTGTGACAAAAAGGCGGAATACTCTCAGATACGAAGGTGTTATGAAAGAGCTTATGAGAATGAACCTTTTGTAGTTCTTTTGGAAGAAGGAGAATACGCAAACATTAAAAACGTACGATTAACCAACTGCTGCCATATTTCATTACATCAGGATGAGCATACTCAAAAGCTGATAATATGTTGCGCTATTGACAATATGGTAAAAGGTGCGGCAGGCCAAGCAGTTCAAAATATGAATATTATTTTTGGCTTTAATGAAACTCTTGGACTTTCTATTATTGCCCCGGCATTTTGAAATAAGTAAAAAAGGAATGAAGAGTATGGAAAACAAAAAGAAAGGCGTTTGTGCCCCACAGGGGTTTTTAGCGGCAGGCATTCACAGTGGAATAAAGAGAGAAAAAAATGATCTGGCATTGGTTTTTTGTAAGGTGCCTTGTGTAACAGCTGCCGTTTATACATCCAATCAGGTAAAAGCTGCACCTTTGTATGTAACCATGGAACACTTGAAAGACGGAAAAGCCCAGGCAGTGATTGCTAATTCCGGAAATGCTAACTGCTGTGCTCCTTTCGGGAGAGAAAATGCAGTGCGAATGGCCCGGGCGGTGGCAGAGGCTGTTGGAATCCAAAAGCAGGATGTAATTGTAGCCTCTACCGGTATAATCGGTGTCCCATTGGAAATTGAGAAAATCGAGAAGGGTATTCCGTCCTTGGTGAATGCACTTTCTGAGGAAGGAAGCAGTAAGGCGGCAGAAGCAATCATGACAACCGACACTTATAAAAAAGAGTGTGCAGTGGATGTAATATTAAATGGAAAGACTGTAAAAATCGGTGGAATTTCCAAAGGCTCCGGTATGATTCACCCCAATATGGGAACTACTTTGACATTTTTGACAACAGATGTAAATATAGAGCAAAATCTGTTGCAGAAAGCACTGCAATATTGTGTAAAAAGATCCTTTAATCGAATCAGTATAGATGGTGATACTTCAACCAATGATATGGCCTGTTTGATGGCCAGTGGGCTGGCCGCAAACTCCTTGATTGAAAAAGAAGATTCTCAGGAATATGCAACCTTTGTTCAGGCCTTATTGGAGGTATGCACCCATCTGGCCAGGGAACTGGCAAGGGATGGAGAAGGATCCACCAGGTTGATCAGCTGTACCGTATGTAACGGAGAGAGTGAAGACAAGGCCGAGATCATGGCGAAAGCAATCATAGCATCAACCTTGACAAAAGCTGCTATGTTTGGAGGCGATGCTAATTGGGGGCGGATTTTATGCGCCATGGGTTATTCAGGTGTGCCGTTTGATTTTGAAAAGACGGATCTCTATTTCAAATCTGTATCAGGAGAAATTAAAGCCTGTGAAAACGGTAGAAGTTTACCCTTTGACAATAAATTAGCAAAAATAATTTTATCAGAAGAAGAAATACATATTATTGCAGATTTAAAGGAAGGGAAGGAAAAAGCGACTGCTTGGGGATGCGACCTTACCTATGAATATGTAAAAATCAATGGTATGTATAGAAGTTAAGGAGGTAAACGTGGTACAAGATCTTTCAGATAAAGCAAATTTACTGATTCAGGCTCTTCCTTATATACAAAAATTCAATAAAGAAACCATTGTTATTAAGTATGGCGGAAATGCTATGGTTCATCCTTTGTTGAAAGATGCAGTCATCAAGGATATTGTGCTGTTATCTTTGGTAGGAATCAATATTGTGGTAGTTCATGGCGGAGGACCGGACATCAATGATATGCTGGCAAAAATACAGAAAGAATCCCGGTTTATCGATGGTCTTCGTTATACGGACCAGGAGACAATGGATATCGTTCAGCAGGTTCTTTGCGGCAAGGTGAATAAGAATTTAGTGTCCCTGATAAATAGAGTTGGGGGGAAGGCAGTCGGGTTATGTGGTATGGATGGGGGCATGATCTGCGGAGTCCAATTAAAAAAACAAGATAAAGATTACGGCTTGGTGGGTGAGATTGTTAACATCAATCCCGAAGTAGTTAACGATACCTTGGATAAAGGATACATACCGGTAATATCCAGTGTAGCACAGGGAATAGACGGAAATAGTGTTTATAACATAAATGCAGATACAGCTGCCGCAAAGCTGTCCGTTGCTTTGGGAGCGATTAAATTGATTCTGCTTACCGATGTAAGAGGTATTATGAATAATGTTGACGACAATGATAGCCTGATTTCTCAAATTACCCTTGAGGGTATTCCTCTTTTAAAGGAGAGAAACATAATCAGCGGTGGAATGATCCCCAAAGTTGATTGTTGTGTGGAGGCATTAAACGGTGGCGTTGAGAGGACTCACATTATAGATGGCCGTATTGCCCATTCTATATTAATTGAACTCTTGTCGGATGAGGGGATCGGAACCATGATTACAAAAGGCTAAATGGGAGGAGCTTATGGATTTTTTAACAATAAAAGAATTGGATAAAAATAATGCTATTCAGAACTATGGACGTTATGATGTTGCCTTTACCTATGGCGAGGGCAGCTATCTTTATGATTCGGAGGGAAAGGAATATTTGGATTTCTCAAGCGGAATCGGTGTTGCCTCTGTCGGCTATAGCGATCCTCATTGGGTAAAGTCCGTTTGTGACCAAGTTTCACGTTTAGCTCATGTTTCTAACCTTTATTATACAGAACCCTATGTTCGATTGGCAGAGCGGTTAACTGCTCTTTCCGGAATGAAAGCCGTTTTTTTTGGGAACAGTGGTGCTGAAGCAAATGAAGGTGCCATTAAGATTGCACGTAAATACAGTTATGATAAATATGGAAAAGGCCGTGGAACAATAATTACCCTGTTTCAATCTTTTCACGGCAGAACCATGACTACCTTAACAGCTACCGGGCAACCCTCTCTTCATCAGCATTTCTTTCCTTTTCCAAAAGGCCATAAATACATTATGGCCAATGACCAGTCCGCACTGGAAGAGGCTATGACAGAAGATGTATGTGCTGTTATGGTAGAAGGAATTCAAGGAGAAGGAGGAGTTATACCGTTAGAGGATGTTTATGTTCATAAATTGGCAAAACTCGCTGAAGAGAAAGATATTCTGCTTATCTTTGACGAGGTACAGACCGGAAATGGCAGAACGGGCTCAATGTATTGCTATCAGGGATATGAAGTGAAACCGAATATTGTAACCACCGCTAAAGGATTGGGAGGAGGACTGCCCATCGGAGCCATTCTAACAGATGAGAAATGCAGCTGTGTACTTACCCCGGGAACTCATGGATCCACCTTTGGAGCTAATCCTATATGTTGTTCGGCGGCCAATGGAGTATTGGATATATTAACAAGACCGGGATTTCTGGATGAAGTTAAGAAAAAGGGCGACAGAATGAAGAACGTGATCCGAAGCTGGGAGTTGCCTGCAATAAAAGAAGTCAGGGGAAAAGGTTTAATGTTGGGTGTTCAATTAGAGGGCCTGTCTCCGAAAGAAGCGGCAGCAGATTTATTGAAAAAGGGTTTAGTGGTACTTACGGCGGGCCAG
>JAQUJQ010000097.1 GCA_028680875.1 Eubacteriales bacterium | reverse complement strand
GGTACATTCCCCGTATGTCCTGAAAGGGAAAGCCAGATTGCAGGTACGCCAAGACCACCTGTCCGACATCGGTCGGATTGCAGCCAATATATCTATATCGTAACGGATTGGATAAAGGTAAGGTGCGAGCGGCTAATGCCCGTGCAATGAATAAATGTTGGGTACATTTAAGGCGGTGACACATACGGAGGGATAATGATACTCTCCCTTATAGCCACAGTCCGGGCGTTCAAAGCGTCGCAGGCAATGGGTAGGGCTGCATGAGAACCATGTAGGGGTGAAATTCCCGTGAGGTTTTGCTAAAACTGTCCGATTAAAGCCTTTTTATAAATGCAACCTTTTAGCCAATTTTATGAAAGGGGGTATTTCTATGGCAAAAAAGGAAACTACAAACCATGCCGCTCCGCTGCTCCCCATGCTGAAAACCGTTGAGCAAATGAGTAAGATTAGCGGCATAGGCGAAAATAAATTGCGTGAGCTTATGGACGGCGGAGAACTGGAATATATCCAAAATGGCAACCGTCGCCTGATTGCTGACGCTGCTATTTGGAATTGGTACGAAAGAGCAAAACGACCCGTCAATCCCCCCGCTGCAAAGGAGGGGTAAGCTATGGCGGTGCAGCCACGAAAAGTACAAAACAAACGTACTGATGTTTACAGGCTTTTTGTGGCGGAAGAGGTGGGATTCGAACCCACGTGTGCAAATCAATCCCGAATTGGTACCGATTTGCTCCATAGAGGGCTCTGTCCCCTCTTTGCGGCAGGCTTGCCACATCCTGCCTGTCACCCCCGAAGCAGTGGTCCGATGACAACACCAAGATGGCAGTAAAAAAATATATCCCCACCTGCATTTGCATAATGGTGAGGATATATTTTTGGCGGAGCGGGTGGGATTCGAACCCACGTGACGTTGCCGCCAAACTGATTTCGAGTCAGCCCCGTTATGACCACTTCGATACCGCTCCATGCTCCATATTGAATTAACAACGGATTTAATTTTAGCATACACTCTCTCCGATTTCAATCTTTATTCACAGCCATCGGGTACAGAAAAACGGAGAGCTCCCGGTACTATAGAGATGGCTATTTCTTCTGCTTCTGCCAATTCTCCGTCAATACAGATTTGCATCTCCTTATGGGAATGAATTGTGAGAGATTTACACTGTGTATAATGAATAAGATCCTTGGCATTTCTTTTTTCTAAATGAGTCCCCTTCCGGTAGTCCATGACCAAACTTAAAAAGGTTCTTCGGTTCACCTTTTTTATGATGCTTACATCTAAAAGTCCGTCATCGATTTTAGCTCTGGGTATACCTTTAAACCCTCCCCCGTAGAAGGCTCCGTTCCCCACTGCAACCAAGGTAATTTCTCCCTGGTGCGTACGTCCATCCTCCATGGTTATGGTCAAATCACAGCCGCGATTACCGGTAAAAGCTATCGCTACACCAACTCCATAGGCTAGGGCACCTCGTAAAAATGGTTTTTTCTTAAGATGAACAACCTCGGCCACCACTTGACAATCTAATCCAATGTTCAATACGTTAATAAAAACCCGATCATTATGTCGGATCAGGTCAATTGTTTTGGCTTTTCCACCCAACTGTCTTTTTATATCTTTAAAAAATTGTGGATTTTTAAAAACCCGAACAAAGTCGTTTCCCGTTCCCGCCGGTATAAAGGCAACCTCTGCATTATCAAATCCATAGGCCCCGTTTACCACTTCATTTAATGTACCGTCGCCACCGATGGCATAAAACCGCATAGGTTCCCCATTACCGGCCATACATCGATTTTTAACATAGTTGGTGGCATCACTTACATTAATTGTCCGATGGATTTCATAGTCTATGCCCTCATCCTTAACGGCCTCTAATACTTTAGGAAGCACCTCAATTTCTGCTCTGCCTTTTCCTGCTACCGGGTTTAGTATAAATATATGTTTCATCAAATTTCTCCGTCAGTTGCTACTTTGTATAAAACTAGGGTAACATAACCCTTTTATCAATACAAGAAGCAATATTTTTTGATTTCATGGCTATATTATCTCTATTATGGTAGAATAATGGGTGTAATTTTAAACAAAAGGAGATAAGCAATGGATAATAGAATTAAAAAACTTACCGATATTCTGGTGCATTATTCCTGTAACGTTCAAAAAGGAGAACGTGTCTTAGTATCATATGACGGGGATTCAACAAAACCTTTGGTAAAACAAATTATAAAAGAAATCTATGCCTGCGGCGGATTTCCATATATTGAGATTCGAGATTCTTCCATCACAAGAGAGATTCTTTTAAAGTGTACAGAAGAGCAGTTGGAATTTATGAAGGAATATCAAATGAAACAAATGGAAGGCATGCAAGCTTACATCGCTATTCGTGCATCCGATAATGCATCTGAGCAGGCCGATGTCCCAGGATCCCAACATAACCTATACAGTAAAGTATTGCGCCCTGTTCTAAGATATCGAGTGGATAACACCAAATGGGTAGTTCTCCGGTATCCCAATAACGCTATGGCCCAACTGGCAAATACGAGCTTGGAGAGTTTTGAAGATTTCTATTTTGACGTATGTACCTTAGACTATGGAAAGATGAATAAAGCTATGGATACTTTGGTGGATCTTATGAATAAAACGGATAAAGTGCAGATCAAAGGACCCGGCACCGATTTGACCTTTTCTATCAAGGATATTCCTACCGTTAAATGCAGCGGAGAACGGAACATCCCTGACGGAGAAGTCTATACCGCACCTGTAAGAGAATCGGCAAATGGAATTATTTCTTACAACACACCATCCGAGGTGGACGGCTTTATATATGAAAATGTTATTTTTGAAATAAAAAACGGTAAAATCATCAAGGCCACTTCCAACGACAATGAACGAATCAATCAGATGCTGGATACAGATGATAGTTCACGTTATTTTGGAGAGTTTGCCATTGGAGTAAATCCTTATATTCTCTATCCCATGAGAGATACCCTTTTTGATGAAAAAATAGCCGGAAGCTTCCATTTGACTCCCGGCTGTGCATATGATGATGCAAACAACGGTAATAAATCAGCGGTTCATTGGGATTTGGTAATGATTCAAAGACCGGAATACGGAGGAGGAGAAATATATTTTGACGATGTCCTAATCCGCAAAGACGGTCTCTTCGTACTACCCGAACTGGAAATACTCAACCCTGAAAATTTAAAATAAAGATTTAATTACATCATCGTATTTAACATACGTTTATAGATCTCAAAGAGGCCGGCACGCTCAATATCTGTCTCTGCAACCAAAGGATATCGCCCAATCTCCTGATCGTTTTTATAAACCAGAAGCTCACCGATTGGTTCTCCCGAGGTTAAAGGCGCACTTATTTTTTTAAAGAGAACAGATGACTTGACGACTTGGCCGGCTTCTCCCTTCTTAACCAACAAACTGATTTTCTCTTCTGCGATAGCATTAACTAAGCTCGGGGATCCTTTTTCCACAATGACCGTTCCTAAAACCTCTCCCTTATCAGCAACCTTTACGCTGTCATAGGCAGCAAAACCATAATCCAATAATCTCATAGCTTCTCCCCATCTTATATGGGTTGTTTCACATCCTAAAACCACAGAGATCAAAGTTAAATCTCCCTTAGTAGCCGAGCCCGCCAAACAATAACCTGCCTCTTGGGTAAATCCTGTTTTTATGCCGTTTGCCCCGGGATAGAGTTTAATCAACCGGTTGGTATTGGTTAATCCCAATTCAGTTTGCTTCTTGTTTTTCAATCCTACAATAACAGTGGATTGCCATGTATTAAACCACTCTTTTGTTTTCTCGTGTTTTAACAATTCCCTTGACATCAAACCAATATCATAGGCACTTGTATAGTGATCGGGGGCAGGAAGACCATTGGTGTTTACAAAATTTGTATCCTTCATACCCAGTTCTTTAGCTCTCTTGTTCATCATATCTACAAAGATTTGTTCCGTACCGCCAACATATTCGGCGCAGGCCACACATGCATCGTTGGCGCTGGCAATAGCCATACCCTGCAGTAAGGTTTCGACTGTTTGCTGCTCACCTTGCTCCATATACATCTGACTGCCGCCCATACTGGCAGCTCTTTCACTTATAGTCACCTGGTCTTGTAAGCCTATTTGACCACGCTCAACCGCCTCTATTACAAGAAGCATAGTCATAATTTTTGTTATGCTTGCCGGCGGCAAACGTTCATGACTATTTTGTTCAAATAAAAATGTACTGCTGTCTGCATCCAATAAAGCTGAGCCTTTGGCTGTTATAGCTAAATCGGGTACAGTTTTTTCTGCCTTTGCCCCACCGGTTACCTCTCCAAAGATCATAAGAGGCATTGCAAAAGCCATGATAATCAAAAAGACAACCGTAAGTACAGCAATCCTTTTATATTGAAACAATATAAAAACCCCCTCCCTTGCTCTCTTCTAATAAAGATATTGTAAGGTTTGGGAGTTTATTCATCATGCTCTAACTTATTTTATGACTTCAATAGAATCTCCCGGCTTTACGGTTCCTCCCGAGAGTACTTTTGTAAATATTCCTTCACGAGGCATTATACACTGACCCACCTGCTTCATAATAGCACATCCTGCATGACATTCTTTACCAATCTGGCTGACCTGATGGAGGGTTTCACCGATTTTTAATTTGGTTCCTACGGGTAAAGTATATAATTCAATACCTTCGGTAGTCAGGTTCTCTGCAAAAACTCCCTCACAAAGATCTTCTTTGCCGGTAATCTTGATCATTTTGTCCACACTCTCCTGAGCCAAAAGGCTAACCTGACGATTACCCGGACCTGCATGAGCATCTCCTTTCATACCAAAATCTTCAATAAACAATCCGCTCTCTACCGGTGTTTTTACTACACCTTTTCGAGTACTGATATTGACCGCTTTTACAACTCCTTTTATCATTCTTCTCCCTCCAATTGCCATTCTCCGGACCTGCCTCCGGTTTTTTTAACCAGTCTGATGTTCTGTATTTTCATGGTTTTATCTACTGCTTTACACATATCATAAATGGTTAAAGCGGCTATGGTAACTGACGTAAGTGCCTCCATTTCGATTCCTGTCTGTCCCTGTGTCTTCAAAGTACTTATAATCTGAATTCTATCTTCTTTTATTGTAAAATCCATGTCACAAGCGGAAATAAATATGTTGTGACACATGGGAATCAAATCCGAAGTTTTTTTAGCTCCGGCAATACCTGCGATTTGGGCTACCGCCAATACATCCCCTTTTTTCATCTTGCCTTCACAAATGCGTTTAATAGTTTCAGGATCCATCAGGATCTCACCCTTGGCAATTGCGGTTCTATGGGTTACGGCTTTCTCACCGACATCCACCATTTTTGCCCGTCCTTTTTCATTTATATGTGTAAACTCCAACATCTCTACCCCCCAATCTTTCCCATATCCCGTTCCATCAGTTGTCCTTCCGACAGGTGATGGGTTTTAGGTTTTTCCATTACTGACTGTAAAATAACAGATTTCAATTCATCCCGGTTGTGAAGTGCACCCCGCAAATCGAGTTCTCTTTGACTATGAAGACAGCTAAGGATTTTTCCGTCGGCGGTAATCCGTAGACGATTACACCTGCTGCAAAACTTATGGCTGAGAGGTTCAATAAGACCTACCCGTCCAATTGCACCGGGAAGCCTATAATACTTAGCAGGGGCTGATAAATCGTCACTTTCTATAGGTTTCAATGTCTTGCATCGGTTTAAAACCTCCGAACCGGGCAGGTAACGTCCATAAGCAAAAACCTGCTGTCCCTTGAATGGCATCAATTCAATGAAACGGACATCAATAGGTCTTTCCAGAGTCATCTTTACAAACTCTTCAATCTCATTTTCATTAAAATTCTTCATTAAAACTACATTTATTTTAACTTGCTCAAAACCTGTTTCTAAACTGGTATCTAAACCGTCCAGAGCCTGTTTTAAATCACCGCCCCGTGTAATAAATCGATATTTTTCTTCATTTAGAGTATCCAAACTGATGTTTACCCTTTTAACCCCGGCTTCCCAAAGATCTTTACTCAATTGAGGCAAGAGAATTCCGTTAGTGGTGACGGCAAAGTCTTTAAGCCCTTCTATTGAACCTATTTCCCGGGCCAATGTTATGACACCCCGACGCACAAGAGGTTCCCCTCCGGAAAGGCGAATTTTATCAATACCAAGTTCAACCAAAGCACGAGCAATCAAAATGAAATCCTCAATCCTAAGGATTTCTCCACA
>JAQUJQ010000096.1 GCA_028680875.1 Eubacteriales bacterium | reverse complement strand
TTTATGTATGAAATTCATACTGACTTGAGACAATAGAGCATAAGAATCATTTTATATTGGAGGAAAACAATGGAAAAAGAGAAAGATAGAGAGAAAGAAAAGGAAAAGGATCCCGAAAGGACAATTCCAACTTTTACAACCTACCCTATAGCAGACACATTTAATGTAGAGCCGAACTCAAAGATTACCATTCCATCCAATGACGAAGTAACAGAAGCCCGGGAATGGGTTAATTTTAATCAAAAGTAATCGGTAAAAGTAACCATTAAAAATGCTCCCGAGTAAATTCTCCAGGAGCATTTAAATCTTATCTAAATCAATTGATCTTTGACAGTAAGACCACGGCTTTGAACAAGTCACCATCAATCTTGATTTCGAACCAACCATCCTGGAGTTTAATCAAGTCCTTGGCAATTGCCAATCCAAGACCGCTGCCTTCTGTTGTACGTGATTCATCGCCACGCTTGAATCGCTCCATGAGTTCATCTGCATCAATGTTTAAAGGGGCTTTTGATATATTCTTTATTTCTAAAACCACCATAGGGCCTTTTCCATTAGAGCTTCCTTGCTCATACAGATCAATATATACCCTGGAACCTTCTAATGCATATTTAAGTACATTGGTCAATAAGTTTTCTACAACTCTCCAAAGAAGCTGCCCATCGGCTCGAACTAAATATTTATCATTGTTTGCGGTTATTTTGAAATCCAATCCGGATGACTCGATTCTGCTTGTCATTTCTCCTAAACCTTGATTGATCAGTGCCAGCATATCAACTTGTTCAAATTTTACCGGGATTGCACCACTCGAAGCCTTTGCCGCATCAAACAAATCTTCAGTAAGCTTTTGCAGTCTGTTACTTTTTTCGTCCAGAATATCTAAATATTTCGGCGCATCTACAGAATCTAACCCTTCCTTTTTCAGTAGATCAATATAAGTTATGATTGATGTCAAAGGTGTTTTTAGATCATGGGATACATTAGAAATCAATTCTGTTTTCAGTCTTTGGTTTTTCAGTTCGTTTTGTACAGCAATATTAGATGCCTGGGAAACCTGATTGATTCCCTGAGCCAACTGATCCAGCTCTCCTTCTCCGCTAAGAGGTATTTTATAGGTTAGGTTTCCACTCTTGACTTCATCAACTCCTTTTTTGATTTCCCCATATTTTCTCACCCATTTTGGTGCCAGTACTATGATAAGGATTGCTACTACAGGTGCCAATACAACCGTAGCTGAAAGTAAGCAAATGGCAAGAACAATGAGTACAACCTTGGTCATTACCCTACCACCGTGATAAATGGATTTTATTCCATTGTAAATGGCCATAAATACTTTATAAACCAAAGAATTTTTTAAGAACCTTCCTGCCTTCAGATTCCTTATACAAGATAAAATAAACAACAATCCAATGCTTGCTGATACAAGACCGGTTACTGCTGCTAATACGGCATATAAAATGAATGGATCTGAGCTGACTATTTTACCGTAATAGGGCATACTTTCAATTATTTCAGTAAGCATATTAATGAAGAGAAAACCACCAAAGAAAAATGGTAAAGCAATTACAAGAAGTTGGAATTCTGTAAAGATTCTATCCAGTGGATGGTAAGGCCGGTTTCCCTCCTCGTCTTTTCTGCCGGTTACAACAATCAGATAGATAAGTGATGTCAATGAAAGAAGTCCACAGATCAAAGCCACAGGAATCCATTTTACTAATTCTGCCTTAGCAGCAGTAAAAGACTTTTCTTTTGCTTGTAAATAGCTTTCATCGAAGGCAAAATATACTTTTAAATCCTGATTGTATTCCTCATGAAAACGATCCTCCAAAACTGTATCATAGTTTTTCATACCGCCGTTTGCATTTTGTAAAGAGCCGGGTACCTTTATCAATTGTTCGTTCTGGTAAATAATATAAGCCGGTTTATTCATAAACTCCTTAGCATCCACAACTCTTTCCGTATCCAAATTATCTATATTTGTTAAAAAATAGGTACCGTCAGTTGCATAATAGGTATATCCGTTGATTTGAAATAGTCTTTTCTTATATGACTCAAATTCTCTGAGTTGATCAATAATCATGGTTTCCTTTAGTTTTAAGATTTCATCAGCATGGTCTTTGATAAAACCTTCTCTTACCGCCGGATCATAGTAATCTCTCCCATAGAAATCCATGGAATAGAACAAATTTTCTATGGCACGATCCATTCTTTCTTTACTAATAAATTCACCGCTTTTGATATATTCCTCACTTTTAAATTCATGAAGCATATACAGAATTTCATTGACTTTCCAATCAAATTCTCGTTGAAAAGCTGCACTTTCCTGATAACTGTTATTAAGCAAAAGGTCATCAATATTTCCCTCAAAATCTATATTTGAATAGGTCCCCAAAGCCAATCCTGCACCAACAAGAGATCCAATAAAAAATACAACACACAGTATAAAGGCCAATGCCTTTATACCTTTATTTTCACTAAATTTTTTCGATTTTATATCCAATTCCCCACACCACCTTTAAATATCTCGGATTCTTGGGATTGATCTCGGTTTTTTCCCGAATCCTTCGAATATGTACAGCTACAGTATTTTCAGGATTGTAGGAGGGTTCCTGCCAAACCGCCTCATATATTTGATCCATGGAAAATACTTTTCCTGCGTTTTCTGTTAAAAATTTTATAATTCCGTACTCGATTGGAGTGACAACTACCTGTTCCCCATCTAATGTAATGGTTTTGGCCTCATCATCTACAATCAATCCCCCTGTTTTATAAACCCCGGTCTTCTTCGCTAAACTCCCAAGATCAACATACCTTCTTAACTGAGATTTCACTCTTGCAATCAGTTCAAGAGGATTAAACGGCTTGGTGATATAATCATCCGCCCCAATATTAAGTCCCGTAATTTTATCATACTCTTCGGACTTGGCCGAAAGCATTATGATAGGTATGTTCTTTTCTTCCCGGATCTTCATAGTGGTTTGCGTTCCGTCCAACTTAGGCATCATAATATCCATTAAAATCAGATGAATGTCTTCCCTATGTATAATGTCAAGAGCTTCCATCCCATCATAAGCCTTAAATATTTTGTACCCCTCATTTTTTAAGTAAACTTCAATGGCCCCTACGATTTCCCTGTCATCATCACAAATCAAAACATTCATTCTTTCTAACTCCTTCCAATGAAATAGGTACCCCCTTTCTTCAATCTCTATAAAGAGGATACCTTTCAATTCTTAAGAAAAGGCTTCATTGTTTCTTACAAATTTCTTAAGACGCTTATTTTATTATACTATCTTAATCTGTCTATTACAATTACTACATGATTGCCTTGTAATGGAACGGCTAGGGACGGTCCTTTTCATAATTTTATCAATTGTAGAAGAAGAGAGGCTGTCTTAGCAGCCTCTCTTTTAATAATGAGAGTTCCGTTTTAATTTAATTTAATTTACTGGATCAGTTTACAGTCCAATCAGGATCAAATGGATAACCGGACCACCACATTACCGCATGTGCTGCAATGAATATGTCATCATCTTGGAACCGGTCTAAAGACCCTGCATCAATCCAACCGGACTCAACCTGCTTAGGATCAAAGTTTGCCTTGATTTCAAATTGACCCGGAATAGGACTGCCATATATTCCGGTTTTCTTGTTATAGGTTCTCACTGCATTAAAGCCGTCAAATTCATCTTCCACCTGAAGGTGAATCTCTGTGAGACCGGTCCAGACTCCCCGGTAACCTTCCAAATAACCGTCATCTTGTTCACTTGCAACATAATTTACTTTGAGTACTCCTCCATCATTTTTCACTAGTAACGTACCGGTATGATGTGTTTGCCCTGCATATAGAGGAAATTCTAATATCCCTTGGGATAATGCTTCCCTGGAAACTTCAATATAGGTGGCCCAGTTCCCGGGTGCCGGAATAAAACGATTTTCTCCGGGATTATCCTGAGCAGCCCATGCAGTTTCATCATAGCATTCCAATGCAGGTTCATTTTCAAAATTATAGCTTACAATACCCGATGCCGTATCGGTATAATTATTAGCACCATCCGAAATCTGAGCAATGGAGCCGTCTACAGTATCAACAACAAAGAATCTACCGTATTTTGCATCATGACCATAAAGTACCCCATCTCCGCCAAAGGCCAATTGAAGTGAAAGGTCATAGCCTTTTCTAATCAGATTAAAACCTGTTCCGTCACGATTTACCCTAAAAAATTCATAGCCTCCACCAAGTAAATTGTTTTTACCAAATCCGTAGATCACCCCGTCAGCAGATATGGCTATATCACCGTCGAATGTCCAAGCGGATTGATCAGCAGAGATACTTTCAAATTTAGAAATATCAGCAATTGATCCACCGGGATCAAAAGTGACTTCATAAAGATCATCCGTTGGCCCTCCATATCCTGCGTGGGTACCACCGGCAATATAATAATATTTACCGTTAAAGAAGTCGGCACAGGCTATTTCACCTTCTAGTTCTCCTAAATATTCCTCTGTGGGATCATCGGTAACATATAGCTTTGCAAGTCCCCTATATGTGGTGAAATATAGCTCCCCTGTGCTTTGATCATAGGCCAGGCCATTGGGTCCAACATTGCTGAAAGGTACAGCTCCGGAAATCTGATAATATTCCGTTGCATCTGCAGTAAGTGGATTGATTTCAAATATTTTACCTGTATTTCGTTGTATACCATATATAACATCTTTGGATGGAAGCGTTACAATGTGTGAATCTTCCGGATATACCTGTACCCAGCCGTCAGCGTCTTCGGTGACACGATACGTACCCGGAGGAAGGTCAATAAAATAATACTTGCCATCAGCATCAGTGATTGTTTCATCTTCATAGACAAATTCCACACCTACCTGCTTTTCAAGAATGATTCTTACTCCTTCAATAGGTTCTCCCGTTATGCCGTTCAGCTTATAGCCGCAGATATTATCCGTTACTTTTTCATCTTCCAACTCAATATTGGTCGTTGCAAAAAAGTTGGATGCTACTGTATGACGCTCTGCAAAGAACAAATCAAAGTTATAAACGTTACCTGGGATTAGCCCCAGATAATCAAGATCAACAGAAGCAGACATGGCCTGGTGCACACCACCCAGATCTATTACCAATTGATTGTTGATAAAGACCCAAACATCATCGTCACCGGTAAAGCTGAACGTCTGTCCTGGCTGATAGGTAAATCTTGAATGCATTTCCATAGTAAAGTGATAGTTGTGGTTTGTATTTTCTGTTCCACCTTCTATCGCATCGAATCCTAAACCGTCTAATGGGAAAAAGGAATTGTTTGTGTAGGTATAAACGTCACCGGTTTTTGTAAAGGTAAGTTTACCCGGAACATTTATGTTGTAATTTGCATCGTCATTATACCACATGTTAAAAAATACCGGTCCGTGAGTCGATGGGTTATCCGATTCTCCTGAATAGATCGGTTTCCTGTCTGCACACAGTGTGTTTTCAACGATTCCCGGATCATTATAGTAAGGATTCATTTCAAAATCCGGATGTCCATAATATCCATCCGGTCCCGGGTTTCCCCATGCAGTACCATGAAAGTCCCGATAGGTTACGGAAAGATCAATGGTTTCCGGCAGTTCTTCGTAAGCCAAAGCCGGCACTGTAAATAGTGTAAATATCATGGCTAAAATCGCCAAATAAGCAATACTTTTTTTCACCTTCGTTTCACCTCTTTTTTTAATATTTTTTCTTTATTTATCCAACCCTAAAATATTATTTTCAGACCAGCCCCTTTCAATACCTATATATAATCTCTCATCCTTTGAAACCTAATATTTTTTGGTAAACTAACCTTCCTAATTTAAAGTTAAAAGACAAGGGGACGTTTAGACTGTCTTGCCGGCAAGACAGTCTAAACGTCCCCTTGTCTTTTTTATCACTCTTTATAATTCTTTATTTGCACGTTTGTTTTGATACATCAATATGTCGATCTGTTTTTTAAATTCCTTAATATTCATGTGTGAATGGTAATCATAAACAGCATAGCCCATACTAAAACCGAGCTTATAAGGCTTAGAATTAGATTGATTAAACTCACCGACGCAGCTATTAATCCTACAAACGGTTACCTCTAAGTCATCTTTGTTTGATACATCCAGAATAATAACGAACTCATCACCACCAAATCGTGCTATAAAATCAGTTGATCTAAGACAGCTCTTCAGTAACTTTACAGCCGTCTCCAATGCGTCATCTCCCATATCATGACCAAAGGTGTCGTTTATTGATTTAAAATTATTGATATCTAGGAGAATAGCTGAAAAAGTCTTATTCTCATTGCTTTTGTTAATTTTTTTCTTTAAATAGGCTTCAAGCTTCTTACGGTTATTTACACCCGTTAGAAAATCAGTATGCATATCTTGATTCTGAATATAAAGAAAAGCAATCAATATAGATATCACAACGCTGTTCAGTATAAGTGACAA
>JAQUJQ010000095.1 GCA_028680875.1 Eubacteriales bacterium | reverse complement strand
CCATCCCTTCGGAAGCAAAATATTTTAACATTCTGGTTACGACTTCTCTTGCAGTCCCCATATGTTTAGCTATGATTTCATGAGTTATGGCAAGCTGATCTGAACCCTCAATCGTGGCCTGTTCCAGTAAAAACATGGCCAAGCGCTTATCAAAACTCATAAATAGGATTTGTTCCATGATCCACATCACATCAGAAAATCGAGATGACATAAGTTGGTTGGTATAATTAGATACAGCTAAAGAGCTCTGCATCAGATCCTTAAAGACAAAGGAGGGAATCAAAAAGGCTGTAGTTTCCTTTTCTGCCTCCACCAGAACATCAAAGCTGATGTCTTTCATAACACAGGATGCGGAAAAAATACAAATATCACGATCAAATAAATGGTATAAAGTTATCTCTTTTCCGGTTTCTGAAATTATATATGCTCTTACCTGTCCGGTCATTACAAGAAAAAGCCCTGATAAGTCAATAGTGCCTCCATGAATAATAGTTCTTGCAGGGAAAATGTGGAACGACACTTCATTTTCCAAAGTATCTTGCTGTTCTGCGGTCAAAGATTCCCAGAACGGAATCGCTTCTTTAAAAAATAGTAAGTCTTCCTGTTTCATACTTCCCTCCGGTAATAAGCCATCTTTTATAATTATTATTGCACAGACCATTTTTGTTTTCAATGGTCTGTGACTTTATCACAGACGAATTTTAAAAACTGAAATATAATTAATCCAATTAATTAAATGCTTTTATGAGCAGACAGTGTTAACGAATCTATAAAACTGAAGATTAAAGGAGGTTTAAAAATATGAAAATACTGATTGTTGGTGGCGTGGCGGGCGGTGCTACAGCAGCGGCCCGTCTCAGGAGACTAGATGAGCACGCTGAAATCATCATGTTTGAGAGGGGAGAATATATTTCTTTTGCCAACTGCGGTCTACCCTATTATATCGGTGGGGTAATAACTGAAAAGTCAGCATTGACCGTACAAACACCGAAAGGTTTTACCGACCGTTTTAATATTGATATTAGGACACAAAATGAAGTTCTTGTCTTAGATCCCGCTGCCAAAGTGGTGGATGTAAAGGATTTGGACACAGGAGAAATCTATCATGAAAGTTATGATAAGCTTATCTTGGCTCCGGGAGCAGCTCCAATCCGCCCCAACTTTGAAGGTTCGGATTTGGATCGGGTTTTTACCCTGAGAAACATTCCCGACACCTATCGCATTAAAGAATTTATTGACCGGCAAAATCCAAAACGTGCCTTGGTTGTAGGTGGTGGCTATATCGGTGTTGAAATGGCTGAAAACCTTCATAATGCAGGCCTAGATGTAACTATTGTTGAATTTGCAGACCATGTGATCGCACCGCTTGACTTTGATATGGCTGCAGATGTGCACAACCACTTAAGACAAAAGGGTATCACCCTGATCTTAGGCGATGGAGTGACCGGTATTAAAGAAGGGGCAAAGGATCTCCTGGTTAGCCTGGGAAAGGGCAAAGTTATCCATTCTGATATGGTGATAATGTCTATCGGTGTGCGCCCGGAAAGCAGTTTGGCCTCTGATGCGGGTCTGGCTTTGAATCAAAGGGGGGCCATAGTAGTTAATGAACATATGCAGACTTCCCATCCGGATATTTATGCTGTGGGAGATGCTGTAGAAATCATAGATTTCATCACTAAAGGCAAAGGATATATCCCTCTTGCAGGTCCTGCAAATAAGCAGGCTCGGATCGCAGCAGACCATATCTTTGGGATTTCCAGCATGTATACAGGGACACAAGGTACGGGTATCTTAAAATGCTTTGATTTAACCATCGGAACCACAGGTATAACGGAAGCGAGGGCAAAACAACTGGGAATTGATTATGAAAAGTCCTATACCTATTCAGCTTCCCATGCTTCCTATTATCCCGACGCAGTCAACATGTCCGTTAAAATCATCTACAGGATGGATAACGGTCTCTTACTGGGTGCTCAAATTGTGGGATATGAAGGGACTGACAAACGTATTGATGTAATCGCTACAGCTATCCGGGGAGGTATGACTGTTTATGATCTCACCAATCTGGAACTGGCCTATGCTCCGCCATATTCCTCTGCTAAGGATCCGGTCAATATGGCCGGTTATGTTGCAGAAAACCTCCTTACCGGTAAGATGAAAACATACCATTGGGATCAAGTAGAAGATCTGCAAAGAGACGAAAGTGTAACATTACTGGATATTCGCCCCGGGGTTTCCTTTGAAAACGGGTCCGTGGATGGATTTATCAATATTCCTGAGGAAGAGCTGAGAAACAGCCTAGATCGTTTGGATCCGGCTAAACCGGTCTACGTTATGTGTCAAATGGGCCTAAAAGGCTATTCTGCCTGCCGGATGCTTTCTCAAAGAGGATATGATTGCTACAACCTTGCAGGCGGTTACCGTCTGTGGAGCAGTATTTATAGAGGCACTCCCGGAAATACCAAAGATCCTAAAAATCACCTTGCGGAGGAAGCTTTAAAAAATATAAAAAGCATCTCATCTAACAGGCTGAAACTCAACACCTGCGGTATGCAATGCCCCGGTCCGATAATGAAGGTTGCGGAGGCAATGTCAAATGCCGGGGAAGGAGATGTTATCGAAGTACAAAGTAGTGATCCGGCTTTTGCAGCCGATGTGGAAGCCTGGAGCAAAAGGACAGGAAACATTTTCATGGGGATTGAAACCGAAAAAGGCATCTCCACCGCTTTACTAAAGAAAGGCGGCAGTCAGAGCTGTATTTCAAATCCTTCCGGTTCTATAAGGGATAGCAAAAATATCATCGTCTTTTCCGATGATTTGGATAAAGCCATAGCTTCATTTATCATCGCAAACGGTGCGGCCGCTATGGGAAGAAAAGTAACTATGTTCTTTACATTTTGGGGTTTGAATATTTTAAGGAAACCTGAAAAAATATCGGTAAAAAAAGATATTATGGGCCGAATGTTCAGCCGCATGATGCCTCGGGGATCCGTGAAATTGTCCTTATCCAAAATGAACATGGGAGGAATGGGGACAAAAATGATACGTAGGGTTATGAAAAACAAAAATATTGACAGCTTGGAAGACTTGATACAAGCTTCTTTGGATAATGGAGTGGAACTGGTGGCCTGCTCCATGAGCATGGATGTTATGGGACTTAAGAAAGAAGAGCTGTTGGACGGTGTAAAACTGGGAGGGGTTGCCACCATGCTGGCAAATGCAGAAGAATCCGACATGTCCTTGTTTATATAATAGAAACCGGTGAACAATATGAAACAATAAGAAATGTTATGCATATCATGTAATATTATCAAGCCATCATAAAGGGGGATTTTTTTATGATGTTATGTAATACTTGGTATGCAAATTTACTGTGTTACCAATTACCTGATGCCTACGCCCAAGTTCGAGGCGACGAATTGCATAGTAATCTCTGGGGTATGGTAAATTTCTATATTGTTCCCGGAGGTACGTTAATAACTGCAGAATTTACTGAGCTTCCTAAAGGAAAAGGGATGTGTGACGGAAAAGTGCTGGGTTTTCATATACATGAAGGGACAAATTGCTCCGGGAAACCGGGTAATCCCTTTACCGATGCTGGTGGTCATTACAATCCTCATGAATGCCCCCACCCACACCATGCCGGAGATTTACCACCATTGTTCAGCTGCAACGGATATGCATTTATGGCGCTTACCACCAACCGTTTTCCGGTTAGAGACATCATTGGACGTACCGTGATCGTTCATGAAAATCCGGATGATTTTACAACCCAGCCTTCTGGCAATGCAGGCTCCATGATTGCTTGCGGGAAAATTATTCGAACTGATAAAAAAAGAAGGTAAGGAAAAACAAAACTAAAGGTATGGGACGGTCCTTTTATTTTTGTGCGAAAAGCTTTTTATTTGCACTAAAAGGACCGTTCCTTACCTGCTTAGTCAAGCCACTTACTGTCACCGGATTGATTGTCATAACCGGGATGGTTGTCAAACCGTACAACTCCGACCCAAATGCGACCGGCTACGGCCTCAGTGACTTTGGCATGTCCTAAAGTTCCAAAACCTCCACAAAGCTCAATCATGATGACTCCTTCGTCAGCCAATTTTACCGCTTCTTCACATGCCATGGCATAGTTCTTTACTCCAACCACAATCATCAGGCCTTGGCCCAGGTCCATTTCCATTCTTCGGGGTTCCGTAATGGAACCGTTTACAAACATAAATGCCACTTTCCTTTTCATCTTTCGCCTCCGATTTTTCTTACTGATTCATAATTTTCTAGGAACTTATTTCCTTATTCATTTTATACTATAATTATTGCCTTTTTCAATTTAAATTAATTTTACCAGTGATTGTCTGATGATTTTTTATTTATATAAATATATAATGTATATACATCAAGAAACTAGAGGGAGATTCGGGTGTATAAAACCCGAATACATAGATAATATGAATAAAAATAAAAAGGCTTTTCTGTTTGCAGGAGTTTGCATGCTCTTGTCTATCATATTACTGATTTTAGCCAGAACAGAAGAAGGATTCGTCCAATGGTATGCCGCAACGGTATTTCCTCTATTCCCAAATACTTTAGGAAGGCTGTTTTCTCCTTTGCCCGTTTCCGCATTTGAATTAGCTTTAGCCCTTATTTTGCTGATGCTTTGTTTTACCGTATTAAAAATACTTTTTCTGCTTTTAACAAGAAGCCCTCGGCTAAAGCCCTTTCTATCCAAGAGTTTCAAGCGAATTATATGCCTGCTCAGCTGCAGTTTTTTGATTTTCACATTAACCGGTGCAATAAATTACAGCAGAGCCGAATTGGCAGACAGCGCCGATCTTAAAATACAGAAAGCCGATGAACAAGAGCTGGTTAAACTTTCTCTCTTGCTGATTGAAGACGTTTCCAAACTGCTAAAGCAGGTACCCATAGATGAAGAGGGGTTACTTTCCTTAGAGGGCCTTGATATTGAACAGGAGTCCATAGCAGCTATGAAAAACCTGGGGGGAAAATATTCTGCATTGTCCGGTTATTATCCCAATCCCAAACCGGTTCTGTTATCCAAATCAATGTCCTATCTGGGTATAACCGGAATATTTTCTCCTTTTACTGTAGAGGCCAATTACAATAAGGATGTACCCTCTTATATAATCCCTTATACAATTTGCCACGAACTTGCACATTTAAAAGGTTTTATGAAAGAGGATGAGGCTAATTTTATTGCTTATCTGGCCTGCCGTAATTCCTCTTCGGAACAGCTACAATATAGCGGTGCAGTTAACGCCCTCTCCTATACCCTGAGTGCCCTATATAAAAATGTTGATTCAGAGATGTATGCAGAAATATACAACCTAATTCCGGAACAAATCAAGGGTGAGTTGGAATATAATGCAATTTATTGGGATAAGCATACTTCTACTGCAACTCATGTAGCAGAAAAAGCCAACAACCAATATTTAAAAGCCAATGACCAAACCTCAGGAAGTCGAAGCTATGGTGCCATGGTGGATTTGCTCCTGTCAGAATTTCACCACATCCTTCAAGGGGACGTTCTTTTATAGCAGGAACGTTATCTGGAATAGGAAACAAAAAAAGTGGGGACATTCTAGCTAGGAGTGGAAACTATGGAAAGATTAACAGTAGGCATCTTTAACGATTGTTTTCCGCCAGTTATTGATGGCGTGGCAAATGTGGCTGTGAATTATGCGAAGAGCATTCAACAAAACCACGGCACTGCCGTTGTTGCCACACCATGGTATCCAAAAGTAAAGGATGATTATCCCTTTCATGTGATTCGATATCCCAGTGTTCATATCAATAAAAAACTGGGCTATCGTGCCGGTTATCCATTTGATCCCTTGGCTTTCAACCATCTTAAAAAAATGAATATGGATATTATTCACGTTCATTGCCCATTTAGTTCAACGGTTTTAGCAAGAATGATACGTCGCTCTCTAAAAATACCGGTAGTGTTTACCTATCACACCAAATATGACATAGATATTGAGAATCAAATTTCCTCTGACCGGCTCCGAAATGCATCCATACGATTTATTCTAAACAACATCAATGCCTGCGACGAGATCTGGGTCGTCTCTAAAGGGGCAGGTAAAAACCTGGAAAGTCTGGGTTGTACGAGAGAATATCTTATCATGGATAACGGAACTGACTTTAACAAGGGAAAAGCATCAGAAAAAGAAATAATCCGTTTGCGTAAGCTCTATGGTTTGGACGAGCATACTCCGGTTTTTTTGTATGTGGGGCGTATGATGTGGTATAAAGGCATCCGTCTGATTTTGGATGGATTGAAAATGGTAAAAGCCCAAGGTTATCCTTTTATAATGTTCTTTGTGGGAGATGGCCTTCATCGTAAAGAAATAGAGGAATATGCAAAAAAACGGGGGCTTACAAAGGAGTGCATTTTTACGGGAGCTATTATGGATCGGGAACAGCTCCGGGCTTATTACAGCCTTGCCCGTTTATTTCTGTT
>JAQUJQ010000094.1 GCA_028680875.1 Eubacteriales bacterium | reverse complement strand
TTTCTCCAAAGAGATTAATTGTTTGTTCACCAAGGGTTTTAATTATCAAACCAATAATCAATGATGAAAATAAGCCTACTGCCATAGCGGATAATGCTTCATTGACATACCTTTTAACAGTAAACCTAATATCCTTTCGCTCTAAAAAGTTACCTATCTTGCTCATTCCTGTTTTCCCAACCTTATTACATAATTTTAAAATACTTCGAAAACATTATACTAGATAGGGGAAAAAATAACAACAAAAGAAAGGATTCCTATAGGATTTGCTTTTCTAAATCTAATAATTGTTGTTTTAAATCCAGTCCTCCACCATATCCAACCAGATTGCCGTTTGAACCGATTACTCTGTGGCAGGGTATAATTATTGCAATAGGATTTCTGTTGTTTGCCATACCTACTGCACGGCAGGCTTTGGGTTTTTTGATGATTTCCGCCACTTGCCGATAACTTCGTGTTTCACCATATGGAATCGTTTGCAAAGCTTTCCAGACCTTTAGTTGAAATTCAGTGCCGGCAGGAGAAAGCGGCAGATTAAAATCTGTACGTTTACCCTCAAAGTATTCTCTAAGTTGCTCTGCAGCCATCTTAAGCAAAGGTGTTTTTTGATAACCGCCTTCCAGTGGGGGTTTTTCATTAGCGAATTGCACATGAGTAATCGCTGTTCCGTTTTCGGCAATTCCTATTTTCCCTATTTTAGTGTTAAAATAATAATAACTTTTCATATATTTCTCATTATCATAAAAATTATTTAATCTTGATAAAGACATATAAATCTGCGCCGTAAAAATCTTCTCCTGCTGTTTTATTGATTTCTAAATTCTGTATCACCAGGGTCATCTTAACCAGATTGTTTTCCTTTGTAAAAGTAGCTTCCTCCACTGTAAGCATCCCGTCAATCGAATGATATCCTTTAAAAGAATCAAAAATTTCCCGGGTTTGATAGCGAATAATCTCTTCTCCGTTTTCCCCGGATAACAGTATATCTCCCTGGCCTTGTGTTATATTTTTTTCAAGGATATAATGCTTATCTCCCTTAGCGATATCACAAATCTTCACATAGTTTTCTTTACCGGGTATGGTAATACTCATTCTTACAAAGTGGTCATAACCCGCCACATCCAAGGCGTATTCAGGTTTTAAACCCATAAAAAGCATTTGATCTTTTTCTATCGGCTCATCATACTTTTTAAAGCCGAAAGTTTTATAAAAATCCTTATACATGTCAAAATTATTAGGTAACCATTGTATATTATCTGTATACTGCATCATACTCAGATAGGTTACGGCTTCGCTTATGATTTGTTTGTCTTTACCCGAGATACCTTCCTTAGGCCTGATTGAATTGTTTACCAGCATATCGTTTCTTACCAGTACCTCTTTCAGAATCCCCGTCTGGCTGGCCCGGCTGACAGTAAAGGCATCCACCGGAGGCAGGATAGATATTACTGCAAATACGATAAGCATAGCAGCAATCACGCCGTTTTTTCTTATGGGCAGGAAGCTAAGAAGTATGCCGGAAGCCATGGCAAAAATACCATACAGAATCACGAAATAACGCATATGGGTAACTCCCATATCTCCCAGTTTCAGTACAGAGGAAATCGCCTGGAAAAGAACAATAGGTACAAGGACCTTAGGAAATACCCTTCTAAAAAACAAGGCAAACTTATTCTGCTGTCTACTGGCAAGAATGTAGACCAATATTACAGTAATGGAATAAGATACAAGCATGGGTTCAAGGAGGTTGTCTTTCCAGAAATCTTCACGGATATTTATAATGATGTAAACTAGAAGTATGATTGTAAAAACAGCAATTAGAGGAATGATGATATAGGAGATCAGAATCTCCAAAAATCTAGGGCAGTAGGCCCTCTTGTCTACAACCTCCTTTTTCTCCCAATCCTCTACTCCCGGATATACTGGTATCAATGACAGGAAGTAAATGGGGGCAAAAAGGATAAATATGATGTTAGCAGTATGGGCGACGGCAGTATAATCCACATTAAAAAGAAGCAAGTCAATGGTCCTTATGATGATACTGACTCCTCCGAATAATATGCCGGAGAAGAAAAGTGTATTAAAGAATGTTTTAAATGCAATCATAAAGCTTTCATTAAAACTAACAGAACTCCTTATGGATGGAACCCATATAAAAGTGATCAATACGGCAAAAAGAGCAATTCCGGTCCGGATTCCGATTTCCATGCTTAAATGAGGTGACGGTCTGATAATCAGATAATACCCGGCTGTCAGCAGGATAACAAGACCCATCAACACATATCTGGACGAAGGCCTGTTAAAAAAACGTTCATATATAACCTGTGCGGTTGAACTAAGAAAAGCTCCTACCAGAAAGGTTAAAAGTAACTTGAAATATTCGGTTTCTTTACTGATCGCAATCCCGTTTATGATGGCACCCGCCAATAGAAATACCGTTGTCAACGGATAACGTGAAATAGATTCAATCAATCCTTTCAGTCTGGTCTTAAGCTTTCCGATGAATTTCATCCTCACCACCATCTTTCATTAAAGAACCATTTCTGATATTTCGAATGTAATAAAACATATATTGCTGTACGATTCCTGCATATCCATTATATACTTCCCAATCGAAGTTGTAATTATAAATTTTCTCGATGGTTCGTGAAATCCACACATCTACAGGAACCGCATCCAGATGATGGAGACCGTACAATGCTATACAGCTTGCCACCTTATCTCCAACGCCCCTCAAACCTTTGCATTGAGTAATCGCCTCTTTATAGCAACAATCTTTGAGTGCACCGAGGTTTAAATCTCCTTTCAGTGCCGCCCTGGCAGCCTTGATAACGTATTCATCACGATAACCTAGTCCGGTTGATCTGAGTTCTTCTTCCCTCGCATCAGCCAATTGTTCCGGTGTGGGAAAAGTGTAATAGTAAATACCATTCCATTCTTTTTGCTCTCCATAACGTTCGCAGATTTTTTCAATCGACCTTTTAATAGCAGGTATATTCTTATTCTGAGAAATGATAAAACTGATCAAGGTTTCAAAAGGTTCTTGTTTTAAAATTCGTAGCCCATCCCCAAATTGGACCGCCTTCCTTAGAAACTCATCCGGTCCCCGAAGTAACCTGTCCACGATGATACCATAGTCAAAATCCAAGTCAAAGTATTCTTTCCAAATCTCATCGTAATCCTGGCTACTGCAACTGATCTCCACCAGTTCTCTGTCAACTTGAGCCAATTCTATATACTTGTTATAGGCCACAAGGCTATATTTATTATTACCTATTTTGTTCATTCGAAAACATTGTCCCGAATCAGCTATCTGCTGTATATTAAAATTTTTGGATTGTATAATCATCTACTTCACTCTATCCAATGCTTTCATAATTCCGTACAGAATAGCCTGTGGCCTGGGCGGACAGCCGGGTATGTATACGTCAACAGGTATAATAGAACCAATTCCCTTATTTGCTGCATAGCAGTCTTTGAATATTCCCCCACTGCATGCACAAGCTCCTACGGCAACAACGATCTTGGGATCCGGAACAGCATTATAAGTTTTGATAAGTGCATTCTGCATATTTCTTGTTCCACATCCTGTAACAAGAAGCATATCTGCATGCCTGGGGGAGGCAACAAAATGGATCCCCAACCTTTCCACATCATTTAAGGGATTATTCAATGCATTGATTTCATAATCACAGCCATTACATGAACCCGCATCAACCTCTCTTATATGTAAGCTTCTTCCAAATATCTTGTTGATTCCTTCCTTTAGACTACTTTCGGCAAGCTCAAACTTATTGCTCATTCTAGCGGATCCGGTGGGACATATGTCTTCACAGAGAGCGCAAAATATGCATTCATTATAATTAATCCGAATGTTATTTGATGCTTTGTCCATCACTATGGCATTAGATGGGCACTGTGTTAAGCACTCTCCACAATTTGTACATTTTTCCGAATCAATTTCCGGTATACTTAAAAATAAGCTTGAATCAAAGGGCTTTTTTGGGTAATCAACTGTAAGCCTCGGATACTGAATCATTTTTTTTACAACTTTGAACATTTTCGTACTCCCCGTCTATAGATCATTACCCGCATAGGATAAATTGAAACTCTTATTTATAAGAGGAAAGTCAGGAACAATATTTCCCTGTACCGCATGGCATAATGCAGGCCAGTTACAAAAGGATGGTGTCCTTATCTTGTATCGGAATATGGTGTCATTTTCTCCTGTCATCACCCAATGTATATTTTCTCCTCTCGGTGACTCTGTCATGCCAAATGCAAATTTATAAGGTTCTACCGAATGAACAGGCTCTAATATTTTACCATTTGGCATCAAGTGGATTGCTTGAAGGATTAAATCGATAGATTCAAAGCACTCTTCAATCTTCACATTCATTCTACAATTAACATCACCATAAGAATGTCTGGGCATTTTAAATTGTAACTGCTTATAAGCTCCATAAGGATGGGATTTTCTCACATCATGACACATTCCTGAAGCCCTTCCGGCCGGTCCGACAGCATTTAAATCTAAAGCGATATTGGATTGAAGAATCCCTGTGTTTTCTACCCTGTCAGTAAACATGCTGTTTGATTTTATTATATTAACAGTATCCTCAAGCTCTGACTTCATTCTATTCAGTAACTTAACCAGATTTAACTCTTTTCCGGCAATAAAATCTTTTCTTACTCCACCAAGCTTATTTACACTTCTTAAAAATCGCATGCCGCAAAGAAGATCAGCTATCTGATAAGCCCATATTCTCATCATTTTAAATTGAGATGCAGCAAATAAATAAGCAACATCAACACAGATTCCGCCCAAATCTCCCAGATGACTGGTGAGCCTCTCCAGTTCAGCGAAAATTACTCTTGTGAACTCAGCCCTTTCCGGAATTTTTATATTAGCGATCTTTTCAACTGCCTGACAATAAACTAAAGAGTTGGAATAGGTTTCATCTCCGGATATCCGCTCTGAGACATACAGACACCTTTCTATACTCTCGCCTTCACACATTTTTTCAATTCCTTTGTGGACAAAATATAATTGGGCTTCGAGGTTAATTATAGGTTCCCCCGCAACACTGAATCTAAAATGACCCGGCTCAATGATTCCCGCATGAACCGGACCTACTGGAATTTCATATACCCCTTCTCCTTTTATTTTCTTAAAATTCTGCTCTCTTTTTACAAACTCAGGCCTGTAATTTGAAGGATAGTCCTTACGTAAAGGATATATTCCATCGGGCCAATTATTATGAAAGACCAGTTCCCTGGAATCCGGATGCCCTACCGGAATGATTCCGAATAAATCTTTTATCTCCCTCTCATAGGAAGCGGCGGCATGTACTGTGTTACTAATCGATTTTATAGTCGGCTCCTTACCATCGATGGTTGTTTTTAAAATAAGAAGAGATGATTTTTCCCGATAAGCAAACACATAATAAATTGCAAATTTATTGCTAAGATTTCTTTCATCGCTGGCAAACATAGAAACCAAAGGAAAACCTAAGACAATATTTACGTTAGTTGAAATCTCCAATATCTTATCCGGATTAACATCCAAATATAGCTCATTTCCATTTTCAACATGACCTTCATATATTTTTTCCGGATAGGTTTCTTTTAGTTTTCTATACAATTCCTTACACATGAGAACCTCCTAGAATGATGTTTTGCGCATTTGTTATTAAGGTGTGCAACCCATCGGGCATAAATAGCCCTGTTATTAGGACCACAACAAGGAGTGCCCCGATGCCAACCGTTCCCGGAATATTAGATTCACCCCGTGTCAAATCAGGATCACTATTGCTTCCGTAAAACATTTTAAATAATGATAATGCAATTCCAACAAATACAACCGCTAATAATGCGATGATAACAATACCCAGTAAAAATCTCTCTTCTTCAAATATAGACAGGATAATGCTTAATTCGCTGGCAAAAATACTGAAAGGTGGTGTCCCGGCTATGGCAAAAAGACCAAGCAAAAATACGATTCCCGATACAGGCAGTAGTTTTATTGCTCCTCTGATTTTTGATATTTTTTTTGTGTTATACTTTTGAAAAATGTTACCCGGTGAAAGAAATAGCATGGACTTGGTAAACGAGTGATTTATCATATGAAACAACCCACCGAACACAGATAAGGGTGTAAACACACCTATAGCAATGGCGATGATCCCCATATGTTCTATGCTTGAATAAGCCAGCAATCTTTTAAAATCTTTCTGGGTAAGTATAAATATAGCTCCGGTAATTAGGGATAGAACACCCGTTGCAATTAACAGTCTCCCTGTAAAATCACTACTACCCAGGTTACGGTTAACTATAGCCACAGTCCGAATAATTCCATACATGGCGCTATTGAGTAGAACACCCGACAACAGTGCACTGATCGGTGAAGGAGCCTGGCTGTGGGCATCGGGAAGCCATGTGTGCATCGGCGCCAGACCAGTTTTGGTACCGAAGCCTATCAGTATAAATAGAAATGCTAACCTTGATG
>JAQUJQ010000093.1 GCA_028680875.1 Eubacteriales bacterium | reverse complement strand
ATTGAGCAAGTTTTCCTACTTCTACCTGAAGAAGTCTGCCACCAACGGCAGTTCTATAGGTTTTGTAATCTGTAAATTTCATCTGTTGTTTTACCTCCCAAAATTCTTCTGTAATTGGGTCAGCTTGACAAGTTAACCTACTCCTATGAGTAAGCTAAATTCTCAAGCCGGACCCGTACTTGAATGAGTGTTAATTTGTTGAATAAAGACGGGGAATCCCCGTCTTTATGTTACCTTATTTTCTTAATCCTAAACGTAAAATTAGTGCTCTGTACCGTTCAACATCCTTGTTTTTTAAGTAATTGAGTAAATTTCTTCTCTGTCCTACCATTTTTAGAAGTCCCCTTCTGGAATGGTGATCTTTCTTATGAATTTTCAAATGCTCATTCAAATCATTAATCCGATATGTCAGAATGGCAATTTGAACTTCCGGAGATCCTGTATCTCCTTCATGTGTCATATACTCTTGAATAATTTCTGCTTTTTTTGTTTGGTCAATCATTTTTCTATCTCCTTTTCATCATACACCTTTGGCCATGTAATACGTCGGAGATTCGTAGCACTCAGCCATAGGTATTTTATTAACGGTTAATGATACCATGATACGATGCGGCTGTCAAGCAATCCTCTTTGATCTGATTGGTTAATGCTTCCACATTTTCAAACTTGATCTCATCACGTATTCTTTCCAAAAACTCTACTCGGATTTCATTTCCATAGATGTCTTTGTTAAATCCAAAAATATGGGTTTCCATATTTTTGCTCTTTCTTTCTTTTTCTATTGTAGGTTTCATACCTACATTCGTTACGCTTGGGTATTTAATTCCATTGTAATTACAAAAAGTAATATAAACACCATTGGCCGGAGTAACCATTTCTTCATCAACGGTAATATTCGATGTCGGAAAACCAAATGTTCTCCCTAGCCGATTGCCTGGAATCACCGTACCGCGTGTACTATAATATCGTCCCATAAAAGCAAGACATTGATGCACATCTCCATTAGAAATATGATTTCGAATAAGAGTACTGCTTACAATCTGTCCTCGAACCATATAGGGCTCCAATATATGAATACCAAATCCCTCGGCCATTCCAACCTTCATCAATGTTTCCGCATTTCCTTCTCCTTTACGCCCAAAGCGGTAGTTGAATCCACAATAGACTTCCTTCATTCGAAGTGATTTCACAAGTATATTCCTAGTAAAATCTTTGGGTTTCATATTCTGAATACATTTGTTAAAGTCAATTGATATTAAATAGTCCACTCCCAAATCCTTCAATATTTTAATCTTTTCATCTTGATAAAGAATATTTTTCACCACTTGTTTACCGGCTAATTCATTCTTGGGATGGTTGTTAAAAGTGAAAACAGCACTTTTCAGATTTGCACCGATTGCGCTATTAACGGTTCTCCGAATTAATTCTTGATGCCCCTTATGCACTCCATCAAAATTACCAAGTGCGACAACAGTTTCCTCGATATTAATGATTTCATCTAAACTTAAAAAAAGTTTCATTTACTAAACACCTTATCTGCAACAAATAATTTTCTTTCTTCATCGTATATAACAACTCCCATAAAACAGTCTTCATAATACACTCTATATGCTTTTTCCAAACCCTTTCTCCTCTTTATATGTTTTGATATTTCTATAAAAGAAGGATGGCATATAACTGTGGCTTGTTCTTTGCGCAAGGATCCGCCGTTGCAAAACCATGTCGCTCGATCCGATGGAATTTGAAGTTTGCCCAACTGAGCCAACGGGACGTCCATTGGCAACAAATATTGCTGCCAATTTATCATTAACTCTTCTATGGTTGCCCCGTCTTTAATTTGAAAAATACCGCTGGCCTTCCGAGCAAGAAAGCTCATTGCTCCTCCACAGCCCAAAGTCAAACCAACTTGATGACATATACTCCTTATATAAGTGCCTTTTGAGCAAGTAACATCAAATAATACCCGTCCTGTCCTCTGATCAAATCCAATAAATTTTAAATCATAGATAATTACGGGCCTGGAAGGAACTTCAACCTCCTGACCCACTCTGGCATATTCATAAAGTCGTTTTCCTCCAATACGTACCGCCGAATAATTTGGAGGGATTTGAAAGATTTCACCCATAAAGGGTCGAAAAGCCTCTTTAATGGTCTCTTCCGTTATTCCCTTAATCTTATTCCGGCTATCCCTTATTACATTTCCCCATATGTCCCAGGTATCCGTCTCAACCCCAAGGAGAATCTCACAACGATATTCCTTCTTGTCCAAATCCAGATAATCTATAATCCGAGTGGCGCTTCCAATGCATAAGACCAAAACACCCACAGCCATAGGGTCCAGGGTACCGGTATGACCGATGCGTTTTTCTTTGGTAAGTTTTCGTAAAAAATATACCACGTCATGAGAAGTCATACCTGCAGGTTTTAATAGGTTGATTACTCCTTCGTAACTCATGAGACTTACCTTTCTAAAGTTTTCAAGTGGTCTTCCGCAACCGCTATTATCTGAGTTTTCACATTCTCCAATGTGCCTTTTATTGTGCACCCTGCTGCTTTTTTGTGCCCGCCACCCCCAAAATATTGTGCAATTTCTGCCACATTTGCTATTGTTTTTGCTCGCATACCTACCTTTATGGTATCCGCTTCTTCCTTTAGAAAAATGGATATTTCAACACCGTTAATATTACGAAGCTGCTCAACAATTCCTTCTGTTTCATGAATGAGGGCTCCGGTTTCTTGAAGCATATCCTGACTAACATAGGCGATATTACCTTTACCATTACAAAAAAAATCCATTGTTGATAGGACTTTACTTATTATTTTTACTTTTTCTCGTCTTATATTTTGATAGATGGATACGATTACTTTATTATGATCTATCCCATGGTCATAAAGATTTGCTGTTATCAAATGAGTTTCCTTTGTTGTGTTTGAATATTGAAAATTACCTGTGTCTGTTACAATAGCGGCATAAAGAGCTTCTGCCGTCAATGTATCTATCTCTGACTTCATCTCTTTAAAAAGGCAAAATACTATTTCTCCTGTAGCTGCAGCGGAGCCATCATTATAGTTATAATCAGCAAAAGAAATATTCGTTAAATGGTGATCAATTGAAATGGTACTTTTTCCATTAAAAAAAGTGTCCTTGCGTTTTCCAACCCGGGCAAGATCGCTACAATCTACAGCCAAACAGATATCTATTTCATCAAACATCTCCTGATCACTTATACAATACTCCTCATCCAGGAAGGCCAAATTCCCGGGAATTTGTTCTTCGATAAGTATGTATGCCTGCTTTCCCTGTTTACGAAATACTCGACAAAGTGCCACGGAGGAACCTAGAGCGTCTCCATCTATTTGCATATGAGGAAATAGTAAGATAGTTTTTCCATGCTGCAATATTTCGGCAATCTGTTTTAGGCTACAATTCTTCATTTTCCTTATCTTTCTTACGATTCATATCCAATTCCGCAATAATCTGTGAAATATGCTGTCCATATTCCAATGAAGAATCAATTTTAAACAGCAAATCCGGTGCATGTCTTAACTTAATCTGTTTGCCTATCTCTTTTCTAATCAGTCCCTTTGCACTGCGAAATGCTTCCAAAACTTCTTCTTTTCGTTCTTCTTCACCTGCGTCATTATGAGAATCATCATCTAACACACTGATATAAACGGTGGCATAACTGTAATCTGCCGTGACTTCCACAGCAGATATACTTACGATTCCCTCAAGTCTGGGATCTTTTAAAGTTCGTAATAAAAGGTCACTAATGAGCTTTCGTATTTCTTCCCCTAGTCTCTCGGATCTATAACTCTTTCCCATTTTATTTCCTTTCAATCTCTTCCATTTTGAAAACTTCTATTATGTCGCCTTCCTTAATGTCATTGAAGTTTTCTATACCAATACCACATTCATAACCTTGTGCCACTTCTTTTGCGTCGTCTTTAAACCGTTTTAATGAGGAAATCTTTCCTTCATGAATGACAATGCTGTCTCGAACCAACCGGATACCTGCATTTCTTTGGACCTTTCCTTCCAATACATATGATCCGCCTATGATACCGACTCCGGGCACCTTAAATGTATTTCGGATTTCTACTTTACCTATTATAACCTCTTTATAGATCGGATCCAGCATTCCTTTTATTGCAGCTTCAATGTCGTCGATAATCTCATAAATAATTCGATAGGATCGTATTTCAACATTTTCAAGTTCGGCCATAGCTGTAATATTTGATCCCGGCCGTACATTAAATCCAATAATAATTGCATCTGAGGTACTGGCCAACATGATATCTGATTCAGTAATTGTTCCCACACCTGTATGGATAATTTTTACTTTAACGTTTTCAGTCTGCAGCTTTTCCAATGATTGTGTCAATGCTCCGACAGACCCCTGAACATCAGCCTTTATGACGAGATTCAATTCTTTAACTACACCCTCTTGTATCTGGCTAAACAGTTGTTCCAAGGTCGTACTGGAATTTCTGGCCATAACCTCTTCTCTAAGTTTGAGCCTTCTCTGTTCAGCTATATCCCTTGCTATTCGATCTTCTTTCACTGCATTGAACTCATCTCCGGCTTCCGGAACCTCTGTTAGTCCAATAATCTCTACAGCTGTAGCCGGTCCTGCTTTTTCAATGCTGTCACCTTTATAATTTGTCATGGCTCTGATTCTACCACTGCAAATACCAGCAACAATGGACATTCCCACCTCCAAAGTACCATTGAGTACCAACAAAGTGGAAACAGGGCCTTTGGCTTTGTCTAAACGAGCTTCTATGACTGTTCCCATAGCCAACCTATTAGGATTGGCCTTAAGTTCCAATACTTCCGACTGTAGTAATATCATTTCAAGTAGATTAACAATGCCTTCTCCTGTCTTTGCAGAAACAGGAACACAGATTACATCTCCGCCCCACTCTTCTACAAGAATTCCGTACTCTGTTAAGTCCTGCTTCACACGCTCCAAATTCGCCTCAGGTTTATCCATTTTATTAATGGCTACAATAATGGGGACACCTGCCGCTTTGGCATGACTAATGGACTCTACGGTTTGAGGCTTAACGCTATCATCAGCGGCTACGACAAGAACGGCAATGTCTGTCACATGGGCCCCTCTGGCCCGCATGGTGGTGAATGCTTCATGACCGGGAGTATCCAAAAATACTATTCTTTGCCCATTAATTATTGCCTCTGATGCACCAATATGTTGCGTGATTCCGCCGGACTCAGTTGAAGTTACATTGGTTTTACGAATCGCATCCAATAAAGAAGTTTTTCCGTGGTCCACATGCCCCATAACGGTAATAACTGGAGGCCTGGCAATAAGATCTTCTGTTTCATCTTCAAATGTCTCCAATCCCTCTTCCACAACTTCCTTTTCAATTTTATCCACCACAATAGTGATTCCCAGTTCTTCTCCTAACAATACAACAGTATCTTCATCCAGATTTTGATTTATATTAGCCATGACACCTAATTTCATTAGAGCCATAATGACATCGGAGGTAGTCTTTTCAATTTGTTCTGATAACCCTTTAACAGTAATAGGTACATTAATAACCTTGGTTCCCGGAGCCAGTTCTTCTAGATTAATCTTGCTTTCCGGCTCTTCAACCTTCTGCCCTTTATGTTTACGGGTTTTTTTAGGAGCAGGTTTTTCTAAAGATTTCTTATGCACTGCTTTTTTTTGATCTTGCTTTTTTTCATTCCTATCCTTTTTCACTGTTGTTTTAGAAGCTTTACTCGTTAAACGGATTCCCTCATCGCTCTCTTCCTTTGTACCCGCTACCTTAGCAACTTTGGTCTTTGGTGTATTATTCTTGGGGGCTTTGGTTTTGGGTGCTTTGGCCTTAGGTTCCCGATCTGTAGATTCTCGAACTTTTTGTTCCGGTTCCTTTTTTCCCTCTGTTTTAATCAGCTCTTTAGCTTTGGGAGCTTCTTCTTTAATTGACTTTTCAACTTTGTGTACTTCTGTTTTAACAGGTTTCTTGGTTTGCGGAGTTTCTGCTTGAACCGGTTCCCTGGTTTTAGGAGCTTTGGGAGTCTCTAACTTTACAGTCTCCTTTTTAGATTCCTTTTTTGCAGGTTCCTTCGCCTTCGAAATTTTATCTTTTATTTCTTCTTGTTTTAAAGTTTCTTGTTTCTCTTTGATAGGTTGCTTTGAAGCCGACTTGGGTAGAGGTACACCGACTGGAGGTTGGGCAATGTTAGTTTTAGGCTGTGCTACACCTTGAGAAGGTGTAGCCATTCTGGATTGCATCGGCCTAGGTTCCTTTCTACCTTTTAAATCTACTTTTTCCTTTGTTTTAACAGTTGCTACAGCAGCTGGTTTTACAGAAATTTTTACTTCTTCCTTTCGTAAAGCCTGCCTTTTCGTCCTTGTTGTAGATGCCTTTACAATTTTTGTCTCGGCCGTCTTTTTTCTGCTATGCAGTATCATATTTTTAATTGCTTTTACATCTATATCGGATATTGTGCTATTATGGCCTTTTGCCTCAATTCCCATTGCATTG
>JAQUJQ010000092.1 GCA_028680875.1 Eubacteriales bacterium | reverse complement strand
GCGCTCTAACTCCTCATCGGAGATCACCATGTCTTCCTCAAACTCGTCGGAGAGAATGGGAATAGCAATGATGATGTTTTTTGCATCCTCCAGGGTATCCTCAGGTACATAGATGTCGATCGGATAGCTTGTATTGCTTCCCATGATTATTTCCATTGCATTGCTGGCTCCCCGGTAATTGCGGATGGCCGGAATACCTTCTCCTCTTAATTTAGATTCCAGAATGTCGGCTTCTAAGGAATTTTGCGTAGTTGTAAGGTAAACACCACCACGCCACTCTTTCCTGTCTTTCTTTTTAAACATACCTGCCTCCCCTGAGATTTTACTATGTTTTAGTATAGCATACCCATCTGTAAAATGTTACAATAAATTGTATTCCCAATACAAGGAGGTCGTCAAATGCCGCTTCAAAAAAACCCGGTGACAACCCGTCTGGAAATTTTAAAAACCATCTATCGTTTATCTCTACAACAAGCCAACAAGAGGATCAAGATAGATCCGGCTCAAATTGACGGCTGCTATTACGGCGAAATCAACTATGAGCTTCGTTTTCTCCAACAACGAGGACTAATCGCCTATAATGGCAATATTGTCAGTCGTAAGTTCCAGATTGAATTAACGCCGGAAGGTGTTCAGCTGATGGATGATGCCTATCGTGCTTTTACGCTGGACGAACCGGAGAAAGAGAGCCTTCTGAAAGAAGTTTTTTCTAAGATCAAAGTTTAAACACTGTTTTGCGCCTGCCTGACCTGTGCCGGTTCTGCTACTTCTTTCAAACTTTTCAGTTCGCCCTGGCTTCAATCTCCCTGCAAAGCCTGGCAATAAATTCTGAAACGGCCATTTCGCCCAGCTCGCCTTCCTTGCTGGAACGTACAGATACAGTTCCAGATTCCACCTCTTTTTCTCCAACGACCAAAATATATGGATCTCTCTGATTTCTTGCCTCTCTTATTTTATAACCGATTTTTTCATTACGCCCGTCTACTTCAACGCGCAAGCCTTTTTCTTTAAAAATGTTTTCCAGTTTATATGCGTATTCATTAAACTTTTCAGTTACTGTCAATATTTTAACTTGAACCGGTGCCAGCCAAAGTGGGAACTTTCCTGCAAAGTGCTCGATTAAGATACCGATGAATCTTTCTATGCTTCCAAAGATGACCCGATGAATCATTACAGGTCTGTGTTTTTCTCCATCGCTTCCCACATAAGTCAAATCGAAACGCTGGGGCATCTGGAAATCAAGTTGGATGGTTCCACATTGCCAAGTTCTTCCAATGCAATCCTCCAGATGAAAATCAATCTTGGGACCATAGAAGGCTCCGTCTCCTTCATTGACAATATATTTCATCCCTTTTTCCTCTAAGGCTTCTCTGAGTCCGTTGGTGGCCAGCTCCCAGTCTTCTTCACTTCCCATGGCATCTTCAGGCCGGGTAGAAAGCTCCACATGATACTTAAAACCGAAAAGCTTGTATACATAGTCTATAAAGTCAATAACGCCAACGATCTCTTCCTTGATTTGTTCCGGCAGCATAAAAATATGGGCATCATCCTGTGTAAAGGTACGAACTCTCATGAGACCGTGTAAAGCTCCGGAAAGCTCATGTCTGTGTACTTGACCCAATTCACCTAATCGAATCGGAAAATCCCGGTAACTGTACATCTTTCGCTTGTAAACTAAAAGTGCCCCGGGGCAATTCATAGGTTTAATTGCAAAATCACCTTCGTCAATTTTAGTAAAGTACATATTGTTCTGATAATGGTCCCAGTGTCCGGATGTATGCCAAAGAGCCTCTGATAAGATTAGTGGAGTTTTTATTTCCTCATAACCCCTCTCGGCATGTGATTTTCTCCAAAAGGCTTCCAACTCATTCCGAATATTCATTCCTCTGGGCAGGAAGAAAGGAAAGCCGGGTCCCTCCTCATAAATTGCAAAGAGATCCATTTCCTTGCCGATTTTTCTGTGGTCCCGTTTCTTCGCTTCTTCCAACATGGCCAAATATTCATTCAGCATCTTTTGCTTGGGAAAAGAAGTCCCGTAGATTCTCTGGAGCATTTTATTTTTCTCGTTGCCTCTCCAATAAGCACCGGCTACGCTGGTCAGCTTAAAAGCTTTAATAGCAGCGGTAGATCCTTTGTGCGGCCCGGCACAAAGGTCTGTAAAATCTCCCTGCTTATAAAATGAGATGACCGCATCCTCAGGAAGATCATTAATCAATTCCACTTTATAAGGCTCACCCTTCTCTTGCATAAAATTTATGGCATCTTCCCTGGGCAATTCAAACCGTTCCAAGGGTAAATTGGCCTTAGCAATCTTCTTCATTTCTTTCTCAATAGCAGTAAGATCTTCTTCTGTAAATCGGTGCTCCAGATCAAAATCATAATAAAAACCATTTTCAATAGCAGGTCCAATTCCCAGTTTGGCATCCGGGAATAAATGTTTTACTGCCTGGGCCAAAATATGAGAAGTGGTATGACGGAAAACTTCACTCTCTTTATCGGCTTGAAAGGTTTTATATTCCTGCGAATTTTCCTGTAATTCCACGTTATTCATTTAATTATCCTCCATATTTTTTATTTATAAAAAAAACAAGCAATTGTAAAATACAATGCTTTACCTCTTCATCGCATTTAGTAGTATTTTTTATAGATATTATAATTATAACGATACCATATTGTTTGTCAAGAACCCATATACAACACACTTTTGTGTAAAATAACACCGACAAGTGTCAGTATCCCATAGATCACCGGTTGGTGTAAAATATAAAAGATAAGTGAATGACGACCGGCGAACAGAATAGGGCTCATCCATCCATCCTTTCCATACCTTAGAAAATAAGATTTACGGTCCTCATAAAGCCGGGGGCCTATTGCAGCTCCTATTAGAAAGTAACCGAACCAAGGCAATAAAGGGAAGTAGTCGGCAGAATAGAAGGCTGAGGTTGTATGAATCAAAACACCGATATTATCCATTGGGGTTTCCAGAGGGAAATAAGAAAAATAAATCCCTGTAGCAATCACAAGCAGACCCACTACAAGCATGGTAACTAACCCCAATTTACGTAGAAAACAATATAACAAAATAGATGCTGCCAGCATATGAAGGATCCCAAAACGTATGGTAAATTGATTTTCCTGTCCGGTGAACCAGTCCAAACCCCAGGTAAATATGGTAAGAGCAAAGGCAACCACACCCAACCGCAGGCCTCTTATTAAATTAGAATGACTAAATGAACAACTGATTCCACAAATAAAAATAAAGAGAAAAACAACCAATCCCCAAACAAGATCTCTTAAAATCCAAGGAAAATAAAAGGTTTTAGCTAAATCACTAATCCAATACCAAAAGCCCCCTGTATCATCTTCAAACCAAACATCTTTAAAAATATAAGCCAAATCATAAAGGGTATGATCCATGATCATAAGAATAATACAGAATCCCCTGATAAAATCGAGTTCCCAAATCCGACTTTTTTTATTTATATTTAATGTGTATTCCTGCTTCATGGCCCTTATTGTATCACTGCCTTTCATAATCGGCAAGTTGGTATTTGGCACTGCGGACCACCTGTTCCACCTTTAAAAATGGAAGCCGGAACAGGTCCCTTGTGGTAAGTTGCAAAGTCACAGCAACTGTGGGTGATCTTTCCCAATTATCAATCTCCATTTCATATGAGAGGTTTTCTCCTTCTTCCAGGTCCAGTATCCGGGTTGCTTTTTCTACGATATAGTCTGTATATCTTATAGCTTCTTTCTGATTAATAATCATAGTACCATGGCTATATGCTTCTTCATCATAGTAAAGAGCTGCCCCTGCGGCACATTCTTCTGCTGCTGCTTTAAGAAAGGTTTGCAAATGTATGTAACGGCCTAAATCCCCCTGATAAATAACAAACGTTACATTGACAATTAACAGACCGATAAAAACAATTAACACCTTCATTTCTTATCTCCTACAGGCTAATACTACTCCGGAAGACGCTCACTGGCGGTACTGCCCTCAACCGTAAAGAGGGTTCTATTCTTTTCCTTCTGAATCCCAAGCAACCGTCCGCCTGCCATTACTCGGTCGATGGGAACAGACACCCGATAATGGATCAGCCCGCGCTTTCCATGCTCATCAAAATAGTTTATCCTGTATTGTCTGGTTTCAGTTGCTATAATCAGTATCTCCTCACTCTCAATGCCCAAATCAAAACTAATTTGATCCCTTAATTCCCTTTTAATCTCTTCTGTAAAACAGCCCTCTTGCTTTGCTTTCTCTTTGGCTGTATACACCTGTTGCTGCAATGTACTTATTATGGCGTTATTCTTTTGATCCAAGGTATACTGAGCCAAAAATATCAGCATCAGAGGGAGGACTGCAGCAAGTACAATTAATTGTTTCACTGTTTTCCCTTTCTTTACGGAGAGCCGGTCCTAATCTGAATTTCCTGCTCCCAAATCCCCTTCATCACATTAAGGATTGAACCCTCATCTCTACCTGCAATCAGGGTGAACAAAGCCACACCCAGCATAACCATTGCCATCATGATGATAATTTGCTTCATCTGGTTCTCCTCCCTCCTTATTACGGTTCTTACTCACCATACAACCCTTCCCATGTCAGTTCGGACACGGCTTTATTTGCCACGGTTTCTGCAGGAGCCTTAAAACCAATCACAAAGCTGGCAATGGCAATACCCAATACGATCATGGAAATCATCACGATTATCTGTTTCATACTCTTACTTCCTTTCTTACACTTCTTATTGCTATAGCAACATAGCTAACATTTCCTTCTGATCAATGAAATAGCCCACATAGATAAAATTAATAAAGATCAGCATTATATTAATGACCACAGGGAGGTAGATAAGATCACTGATCACTTCATTCTGTCTCTTCCGGATCGTCAATCTAGTCTCTTTAATATTTTTTTGATGAGATAATAGGTTTTCCATTAATTCATTTGGGTCTATTTCATCCCACTGAATCAATAGCCTGGCAAAATCTTTACTGATCTCCGTTCCCACTATCTCGGAAAAATAGTGAATAGCTCTTTCCTTTTGATTTTGACGAAGTAATTGAAGCATCTTCCCATAAATTGGGAATAGAATTCCTCCATGATCAGTAAGCAGCTCAACCACTGTATCCGAGCTGACTAAACTACCCCTACCCATAGCAGTCATATTACGAAGAAATGAAATCCCTTCATAGATTTCCAGGTCCATCTTTTCCTTTCTTCTTCTATCAATAATGGCTTTAAAAAATGATATAGGAAAGTAATCGTTAAGTTTTTTTGAGTAAAAAGGCAAACGCCAACGCCTCGCCTTCATTAGCTTCCGTTTGTAATAATTACTCCAGGTTAGAACGGCACCCGTTCCCGCTGTTGTCAGTATTGCTAAATAAACTATAATATTATAATTCACAAAAACCTCCTTAATAATCAAGACGCTGATTGGTTATAAAGGAAAGGAGTCCGGTATTCCCAACAAATAAAAATATAATCACTAAAAAGAGAATAAGGCCTTCTTCTGTATAAAACTGATTGTGTAGAAATTGACCAAAAGGTAAACCCAGATAGCGAACAGTCATTAATACTGTAGTACCATAAATAACCGGAATCATGTAAAAGGTCATTCTGATAGCCTCACTATTTAATCTCTTTCGATCTTCCACCATGCTCCTTGCTTCCCTCAGTTGAATCAGAATATCCTCAATTGCCAAGGACACATTGGTTCCTTTATAAGCTGCAATATAAATATTATGAGCTAACATACGGCTCCAATTGGTATGAATGGCGTAAGCAAAATTATCGGTTGCCTTTTTAATTTTTATCGGATTTCCTGTATCCCTTAATTCAAGCAACAGCTTAAACATAAGTTTGCCGCTGATTCGTATATCCCTTTTTATATCCATAACTCTTTCGATGGTTTCAAACACGTTATAACCTGTTATCCTATATTGACGCAAGAATTCAGCAACTAAACGTTCCCCCTCATAACTACCTCGTTGCCTTACTTCCACCAGACGAATAAAAAGCAGTAGCCAAGGAAGAAATCCGGTTATGGTTGCCACAGTAAACGCAGATATTAGAGTCAAGGTATTTACGCTTATAAGAAAGACCAGCAAGAACAATCCGGCCACTCCAATAAGAAACAGCTTCGATGAAACAGGTCTGCCAAATGTGGTCAGCATTGCTTGATTTAACCATCTATCAAAACCATCTTCAGTTTTATATGCCTGCCTCCTTGCTTTCAGCCTCCAGATCATTCGCCATCGGTTATAAAAGGAAAGCAACAAATCCGCATTAATCAAAATTAGTCCGACAAGAAATATTATATAGAATAAAGCTGTACAAAGAACGGCCAGTCCTTCGGTTACCGTCATGATTCTTTACTCTCCTTTCTCATATCTTTCATAGGAAAAGTCTTTGCTAAAAAATCTAACTCTCTTGAAAAACGTAAAAAGCCTTCCAGGTTATCCTCTTTACCCGCATCTTGTTTGCACAGGCTGATCCTGTAATCCCATTTCCATAAATTTTTT
>JAQUJQ010000091.1 GCA_028680875.1 Eubacteriales bacterium | reverse complement strand
ACTTTTCCTCTTTAGGTATCCCATGAAGCTTGATACGCTGATCTTCGGAGGGATACTCACCAAAAGATGAACATGATCTGGCATCATATGCCCCTCGATAATCTCCACCCCTTTGTATTTGCACAACAATTGGATTATATCTTTCAAGCTGTCACGGTATTGATTATATATGATCTTTCGTCTATACTTTGGGTTGAACACAATGTGATATTTGCAAATCCATTTTGTTCGGGCTAAGCTATTTGCTTTATTGGCCATAAAAACCGCCTTTCCTTTCGCTGTAAAGTGGCTTGAACACCTACATTATAGCGGAAAGGTGGTTTTTTTGTATAACATTTGATGCGCACCCGCATAGCGGGTGGTTTATTGTTTCGCACGCTTTGCGTGCTCAACAGGCTTATAAGCCTATAACAATTAGATAATGGATGCCCTCATTTTCATACCGCAATAACAGGGAGAGCATCCATTACATAATGCCGCTATTCTATTTATATACATATCTAAAATCTACTTCAGATATTTCTCCCTAGCATATTCTTCGCCGAACATGAGGTATTCTCTTTCCCTTAAAGACACATCCGGATATGCTTTTTGGTTCATAATCGCAAGAATAATACCCAGTACCACCCATCCAAGAACCATGAGCCACTCGTAAGGCCAGATCAGGTTGCCGGGTCCGATAGGTGTATAGAGAGACAGGAAGAACAGGGCTATCAGTGCGGCACAGATGCCGACGAAGCTTCCTCCCCTGACTTTATAAGGCCTGATCAATTTCGGTTCTTTCCGGCGCAGAGCAACAAAGGATAATGCCACCATGAAATAGGCAACCACCGTTCCGAAAGCACTGGCGTCTACAAACCAAACCAATGCACTTTTCCCAAGTAGCGGAGAGATGCAGGTGATAAAGCCTACTAAGAAAATAGCTGCGGAAGGAGTCTGATATTTGGGGTGAACTTTTCCAAATACGGGGGGAAGCATTTTTGCTCTGCCCATGGCGAAGATGACCCTGGTAGCGCCAATGATAAAGCCGTTCCACGAGGTCAAGATTCCGCACATAGCGGCAATGATCATCAGTTTGCCCACGATAGGTGCACCGACGTTATATGCGAAGGCTTCGGCTACCGGAATACTGGCGCTGTCACGAATATCAGGAGGTGCCGAAAGAGAAATACCAACAATCATAATAATGTACCATGCTGCAGCCATTAGTATAGAGATAATGAGAACCTTGGCAATTTTGTGAAGAGGAATGTTCATTTCTTCGGCTGTCTGGGGGATGACGTCAAAGCCGACAAACATCGCAGGTACCATGAGGAGAACGACTATAATGCCGTTGAAGCCGGTGCTTGCGGGAACCATATTGGCAATATCACCGGCAACAACGCCGCCAAAGAAGAACAGCACGCCGCCGATTGCCATGGCTATAGTAGCGGACAGTTGAAATACCGCAGCAGGCTTTGCTCCACGAAAATTCAGAAGAGCTAAAATCAGACCGCCCAAGCTTCCCACCAGAACCCAGGAAAGGTAGACGTCAAAGCCGGCCACGTTCCAGAGAAATACGGCTCTCGGAATGGGTATGATATAGTCTATTGCGGTAACCAATGCCGGTCCTTCCCAGGCTGCGACACCCACATAGGCAAAGGTAATCATCCAGCCGGTCATCCAGGAAGCCTTATAGCCGAGACCTCGATAGGAGAATACCAGTTCCCCGCCGGCTAAAGGCAATGCAGGAGTCAGCTCAGCGTAGGTGAGGCCTACAAAAATGCAAAGCACTGCTCCGATCAAAAAAGCAACCATTGCACCAATAACACCTGCTGCGGTAACCCAGACTCCGGCCAGCATGATCCAGCCCCATCCAATCATAGTACCAAAAGACAAGGCTATAACATCTTTTATACCTAGTACTCGATTCAGGGTTTGTCTCTCATCAGTTGTTTTGCTCATAAAAATCACCCTTTCTTATAATTTGCCCCTGTTAATGAATGGTAATGATAATTTCGTTATAGTGGTAATACAAACAATAATTGTTAATCTTTTAAGGGGCATGCAAAATATAGAAGCAAATCCTGTGCCAAAGTTGAAAAGCGTTGCAGAGTCTGAATTTTCTGTGTTGTTTAGATGAATCAGAAAATAATCCCCCCGAAAATGGGAAATTTTTTTCCCATTTTCGGTGTTCTGTAACCAAGCCGGCGGGGCGGTAGAAACGTATGATGTAATAAACAGCAGGATTTCTAAACCCTATGGGCGAAGGTATATCTGCAGGAATGGAAAGTGGGTACGCCGCTGCAAAAGCTATTGAGAAAATAGATTTGAATAGCGATTTGGATTTAGTTGAGCTATACACTTTTTATCAAAACAACATTTATACATTGAAAAATTATATGGAACGTCAATGGAATTTTGTTGCAAATATGTCGGAATCGTTCAAATGCATGAAATTATAAATAAAATGGCCAATTTGAAATGGACGAAATGAGTATCTTGGAATTCACCTTTCGTCAATTGGCTTTTCTTTTATATTATTTTTACTGTCAATTTCATCGGCTTTTTTTCTGTGATTAAGAGTATTATGGTCTTCTTTTTGTTATTTATATTAGAAAGGGGCAAGAAAAATAAAATGATTTTAGAATGGCCGCAAGTTTATTAGGCACTTCTATGTTTACTTCATGCCCTGCATTTTTGATAAGGTGTAAGTCCGACATTGAAATACTATTTGCTAAACCTATCGCAGATTTCCTATTTGCTTTATCTTTTTCACCACAAATAACTAATGTCGTACAAGAAATATTGCTCAAGTCATTACGAAAATCCAAATCCAACATTGAATTTACCAGACAGATAAACTCTTTTTTTGTAAAACCCAGTTTCTGAAAGTATGCTTTCGGCATGAAAAAGAAGATTATATTTTGCAGTTTTAGCAGCAGACGAGGTATTTCATATTGTGGGGCAATCAACACTAATGACCACACTTTTTCAGTATGGTCTATTGCATAGTTTAATGCAAGGATTGCCCCCAAAGAGATACCGCACAAGTTCAACGGTTCGACTATTTCGCAGTATTTTTCAAAAGCACAATACAAGTTCTTATATGTTACTTCTCCATTTTTGCATATAGAGGACAAATTAACATAGTCAGCTGTTATATATTCTGATAGAGAGGAAACAGTTTTATCCCAGCTTGCTGGGGTTTGTCCAAGCCCATGAATAAAAATAACATTAGTCATGCTACCGTTTCTCATACTTCCATCCTTTTAACCTGATAATGCAAATTGCTCCATGCCAATACTGCGATGATTAAAGTTGCCGCAAGAGTACTAATAATAACAGGGCGGTAAAAAAGCGACATCCCCATGATTTGACAAATAACCGATACAATAATGCATGACGCAACTATTGTTACGGAGATGGATTTCTTCATAAAGCCGAACCAAAGAGAAATAACCCCCAACAGTGCAGCTATAAATGAGTAGCATAGCAAAGATAAAATGCTGTCCCAAATCATACCTAAGCTGATAGTGTCTGAACATAATGGAAATAGCCTCTCTGTTCCTAAGAAAACTGTTAAAATGAAGCCGCCGCATACTATCATAGAGAAAGCCGTATATGAAAAGACTGTTAATATCTTTGCTTCTAATATCTTTTTCCTTTCGATAGGGTAGGAGAACAAAAGGATTGCTTTTTTACCTGTGTATTCTTCAACGATAAACTTTGACGCCATTACTGCGGACATAATCGAAAAAATAGCCATACAGACTACGTTGCTCAACCCGATAATAAAGTTATATGACATAAACAATTCCGCATCTGTATCCGCTGGATCCATTTTAGGAATTGCCGCAAGCAGATATAAAAAGCCCAACATAATTACAGTAGTGATAACAACCGATATATGATAAGATTTCAAACTGTTTCTTTTCAATTCAAGACTGATCAGCTTATTCATTTGCTTTTCCTCCATTCGTGACCTTTATAAAGTAATCCTCTATTCCGGCAGGGTGTTTTTCTTTGATTTCTGCCGGACTTATTTCCTGTATAACAGTACCGTCAACAATAACACCTATCCGGTCAGCTATCTGTTCGACTTCTGATAAAATATGGCTTGACAACAAAATCGTATAATTTTCTTGCCTTACAAGGGTATGAAAGAGTTCCCGCATTTCTATTATTCCAACAGGGTCAAGACCGTTTATAGGTTCGTCCAAAATCAAGAGCTCTGGTTTATGCACTAATGCGCGAGCGATACCCAAGCGTTGGCGCATTCCCAACGAAAAGGTTGAAACAGGCTGTGTACCAATGTTCGCTAATCCTACCAGAGTTAATACATTTTCAAGATCTGTATTTTCAATTCCCATATATGCAAGATGGATTTTCAGATTATCGGCAGCGGATAAATGCTCGTAAAAAATAGGGGTTTCAATCAGACTTCCTGTATGCCGCAAAATCTCCGAACGGTCTCTTACGCTATCCATGCCTAAAACAGTCGCCTCGCCCATAGTCGGTCTTAACAACCCCAGTAGCATTTTAAAAACAGTTGTCTTTCCTGCTCCATTTTTTCCAACGAAGCCATAGACGGTTCCTTTTTCAACAGTCATATTGCACCCATGGATAATTTCTTTTCCATCAAATGCTTTTGTCAATCGTTTTGTTGATACAGCTAATAGATTGCCCATTATTATCCTCCTCATATTTTTTCATACATTATGAATGAATGTATATCTTTAAAATAAAACTGCCTTTTAGTTATAAGGCAGTTTTATTTGTTGTCCTCTTTCATTTCGGAAAAATATCGTTTTATCATGTTCATAATTTCGTCGTCAATCAATGGAACACCCATACAATCAAACAACTCTTTTATGAAAGTAAACTTATGACACATTTCCTCTGTACTTGCCGGATAAATGGACGGCGTTAGCCACAAATCGAATAAAGGAAGCAACTCCGATAATTCTTTTGCATATTGCGTATGAATAGAGCCGTCGTTGTTTCCCTCTTCTATAAGTTCAAGCCAAAAAGGGCTTAATACGCATCTGTTAGATTCAATCATTCTTGCTAAAATATGGGGGTTATTCAAAATAGGTATAGCCTGTTTTGACAGCTCCATCCGCTCTTCATCAGACTGATTTAATGTCATTGCCAGTTTCATTTTTTGAAGCCCATTTAAGTCTTTCCGTTCTCTAACAGTGTCAAACGGGTTGTTTTCAAGAAACATTTTATCGCTCAATGCGTCCATGATTTCTTTTTTTGATTTGAAATGATGATATATTGCACCCTTTGTCAAACCTCCAAGTTCATTCACAATATCCTGTATGGTTGTTTTATCATATCCTTTTTCCAAAAAAAGTTTTTGTGCGGCCTCTAAAATTTTTCCCACGGTTATCTCTGGATATTTGTTTCGTGCCATGCTTCCTTCGCCTCGCCTCCATTGTTTACATTCATATGGTATGTATTTATTATAAGTTTTTTCAGCTTCCTTGTCAAGATACATTCTGTAGGTATCTAAAGGTTTACAATTCGATGCGCATACATGCTCAAAGAGCCGTAGAATTATTTCATATGCCGCTTAAGTTCTTTATAAAAGTTTTCTCTAGTGCCTGCCAAAATGATAGCAACGGTTTTATTGGATTCTTCATAAACTCGATAAGCGATTTCATAGTTTGTCTTATTATAATAAACATCATAGCAATACAACCCGGCGAGATCGCCGTGTTTTACTTCCCCCTCATATGGGTTCACGCTCATTCTTTCAAGAGCATTACGAAACATCAACTTTAAGCCCTTGTCTTTGAGTTTTTTAAAATATGATTCTGCGGCATTCATATATCTGAGTTCGTACATCACTCAGTCCTCTGTGCCAAACAGTTCGTCCAGACTTTTTTTACCTTTTCCCGCTTTAACCAGGTCGTCTGCCTCAGCAACCAGTCTCTCAACAGCCGGCCGGATTCTTCTATTTTGTTCCTTAAACCGTTCAATGAGATCCTGCCCTTCAAATCCTTGGGAAATCAAATCCGCAAGAATCTCCTCGGCGAACTCTCCGCCGTCCCGTTCCTTTACAGGTCTGATGGTTATTACGCCATCTTGCAAAGCACATTCTGCTTCCCTGCCGAAACCTAATGCTTCAAAAAATTTCTGCGGAATCGTGATCTGTCGCTTCTCTGATATTCTGATCGTCTTTCTTTCCATTGCTATACCACTCCCGAAAGCTAACATTGACATATTCCTCTCTCCTCATGTTATACATATTATATGAAATTATGCATAATTCTTTGCATCAAATTTCCTTGTTCCTTTTTTACATTTTCTTTGTTTCTTTGTTTCTATTTGGATAATATCATGATTGTTTGTCGGTGTCAACCGGATAACAATGATAAAGCCTGTCCGGCGCAATTTACGTAAAGATGACCGGCCTCTTTGCGTTTCGTACCCGGCACCAAACGAATAATATTTTTAATATGAGATTCTTGAATCGTCACGTCTGCTCACGTGTATTTCAGTAATCCTTTTCCCCCATTCAAGTATTTGTATGATTGTGTTTAT
>JAQUJQ010000090.1 GCA_028680875.1 Eubacteriales bacterium | reverse complement strand
AGGAAATATGAACTTTTCAAAATTAGCAATAAAACATCCTGTAACTACGGCCATGATGGTACTAATAATAATTCTTGTGGGTTTTGTATCTCTTATTGGAATTCCTGCTGATCTGCTGCCTGAAATCGAATTACCGGTAGCAATCGTCTTTGTCCAATATCCAAATGCAGCACCTGAGGAAGTTGAGACCATGGTTACAAAACCCTTGGAGCAAGCCTTGGCATCTGTGGAAAACATGGACTCAATCGCTTCATTAACCACAGAAGGTACATCCATTGTCATGGTTCAGTTTGCATTAAAAACCGATATGGATTTTGCTACACTTGATATGAGAGAAAAAATATCTATGGTTGAAAGCTTTCTTCCGGAGGATTCTTCGCAACCGATGGTGTTAAAAATGAACATGGATTTTACACCTGTAGTCCAGGTCTATGTATCAGGTGATATGCCGCTCGCCGAATTGAATTATCAGGTGGAAAACCAAGTTCTCTCCTATTTGGAGCGGACTCCCGGAGTAGCTTCGGTAGATAATTACGGCGGAATCGAAGAAGAAGTATCAATTCGATTCGACCAAGAAAAACTGGCAGGTTATGATCTTACATTATCGACCATCAGCCAACTGTTAGCAGCAGAGAATATTAATCTACCAAGTGGTGAAGTATCTAAGGGCTCTACGAAAATGATCGTAAGAACCATGGGAGAATTCAGTTCCATTGATGAAATAAAACAACTGCCCATACCTCTAAAAGATCGTAGCATCATCTATCTTTCCGATCTGGCTTCTATCGAGCAAGGTTATCAGGAACAGAATTCTATTAGCCGTGTTGATACCATGAACGCTATTGGTTTATCAATAACCAAACAATCGACTGCTAATACGGTTGATGTTTCTAATGAAGTGGCCGATACATTGGAAACCCTGAATGAAAAATTCCCGGATCTGACCTTTACGGTAGGATTCGATCAGGCAGACTATATAAAGAGTTCTATATCCTCTGTTGCAAAATCCGCTCTTATCGGAGGAATTCTGGCAATTTTGATCATTTTCTTATTTTTGAGAAATGCCAGCTCTACTCTCATAATTGCTATATCTATCCCAACCTCCTTTTTTGCCACATTTGCATTAATGAATCTAACGGGGATGACGCTGAATCTGATTACATTGAGTGCGTTAACATTAGCAGTAGGTATGTTGGTGGATAACTCGATTGTTGCTTTGGAAAACATATTTCGTGTCAGTACGGATGAAAAGGGACTTTCATCTTTCGATGCAGCTTTAATTGGAAGCAAACAAATCGCTTTGGCAGTATCCGCTTCAACTTTAACCAGTATTGTAGTCTATTTGCCTATCGCTCTAAGCAGCGGAATTGCTTCCATGCTTTTTGACGACTTTTGCTGGACCTTTATTATTGCTTTATCTTCGTCATTGATCATAGCTTTATCGGTAGTCCCCATGCTCAGTTCAAAACTATTAAATCGAGGGACCTCTTTAAATTATCTCCGTATCGGTAAGCGGCATTATTCCTATCGTTTGATACCATATTTTACCCGGCTTATTGATTGGCTTACCATTTACTATGAGGAAGTGATCTCTAAGGCTTTAAAACATAGAAAAAAAGTTGTTCTAATTTGTTTATTAATATTTATCCTCTCTTCTGCCTTGATAGGAGTGGTTGGCATGGAGTTTTTGCCGGCCTCTGATGAAGCCATGTTTACCGTAAATATCGATACCCCTTATGGTACTTCATTAAAAGAAAAGTCAATATTAATAAAACAAATAGAAGACTATATATTAGCACTCCCTGAACTGAAGCACTGTACTGCGGATATCGGTTTGACTTCATCTTTTATCGGAGGAGAAACCTCTTCCCTAAGCGTTACCTTAATTCCAAAGCAGAATCGGGAGCGAAGTATCTGGGAAATCATTGATGATGTGGAAAAGAAATTTCAAACTCTGACGGGTGCTGAAATTTCTGTTATCGAATCCTCTTCTGTAACACAACTAATGGGTGGATCGGATATTACAATTTCTGTCAAGGGTCCTGATTTAAATACCTTACGAACTATTGGAGAAGATCTTAGTAAAAAGTTTCTCACCGTTCCCGGCGTGGCTAAAACCAGCACCAGTATTGTGGAAGGCAGCCCTGAAGTAAAGGTAATCCTAGACAGGGGTACCGCAGCTTTCTACGGTATTACTGCTTATCAACTGGCAAGCAATCTGGACAATGCCTTATCCGGTACAACATCGACAAAATTAAAGATCGACGGAAAAGAAATCGATGTTAACCTTTCCTTATCGGACACCTACAAGGATTCCATCGATAATATGCAGCAGATTTTAATTCCCACCCCTATGGGAAGCACCGTCCCGGTGGGTCAAATAACAAATCTGGAATTCGGAAATTCACCTTCTCGTATTGACCGAATTGATCAGCAACGATACATCAGTATTAATATAGCGATAGATGGCGATGATTTAGCCGGGGTTTCCAAGGGTGTTTTCGCTAACGTAGATAATTATCCCTTCCCTGATGGCTATACTTATGATGATGGCGGTCTATATGAACAGATGACAGATGCCTTCGGAGATCTATTGCTTGCTTTGCTAGTGGCAATATTATTGGTATATATGGTTTTAGCTTCTCAGTTTGAATCTCTCACTCAACCTTTCATCGTTATGATGTCAATTCCCTTTTCCATGTCGGGTGCCTTTCTTGCATTGTTCTTCACTGGTAAGACATTGTCTGTTACATCTTTCCTTGGATTAATTATGCTGGTGGGAATCGTTGTAAACAACTCCATTCTTCTTATCGAATTTATCCGACAAAACAAAACGCAGATGGATCGAAATCAGGCAATTATCCTTGCCGGAAAGTATCGGTTACGCCCAATTCTTATGACGACCATCACCACCTGTGTCGGTATGATTCCTTTATCTTTAGGACTAGGTGACGGGGGTGAAATCCTCTCACCTTTAGGAGTTTCGATCATTGGAGGCCTGATCGGTTCTACCTTGGTCACTTTAATTCTGATTCCGGTTCTTTATTCTATAGCAGATGATGGAAAGATAAAACGGCAAGAGAAGAAAGAATATAGGTCTAAAGAAATTCAAGCCTTAGAAGAATCATGGAAAAAGGAAAGATAAAACTAGTTTCATTATTTAATGATTTTTTTCAATAAAACTGGTTACATTTTCATTCATAAAAGTGATTTTTTAATAAAATAAAGCCCGTAACCCCTTGCAATTACTTTAATGCAAGGGGTTTGTTCGAATATTTGCAAAATTTAAAATAAGACTATCTTTTTATTTGGTTTTGATATATAATGAATTCGAAATAATCTGTTATATTTCTTAAACGGAGGTGTTAAAATGTCAAAGTTCACACAAAAAGAGATTGGCGGTTTGTACGAACTGACCGATGCGGCTCGCGCTGAACTGGTCGACTCCAAATATTATAATGTCGACCTGGCTCCCACAGCTATATCCGAAAGGTCATGGACTACATATCATATCGCATCCCTTTGGATTGGTATGGCAATTTGTATTCCTTCCTTCACTATGGCATCCTCTTTGGTTACTTTAGGGCTTTCTCCTTGGCTCGCAGTCTTGAATGTAGCTTTGGGTAACCTGATTGTCCTAGTTCCAATTCAACTCAACTCCCATGCCGGTACAAAGTACGGCATCCCATTTCCTGTCTTCTCAAGAATGACTTTCGGTACGATTGGAGCACACATTCCATCATTATCCAGAGGACTTACCGCTTGTGGATGGTGTGCTATTCAATCCTGGATCGGCGGTGCTGCCATCGTAACCTTTATTGCTGCATTCGCACCATCTTTTGGTGATCTTCCTGCAGCACCATTTATCGGATTCGGTATCTTTCTCGTTATTGTATTTTTTATTTCTATAAGGGGATCTGAAGGAATTAAATGGATGGAAGCAATCGGTGCTCCCATACTCATGATTCTTTCTCTGGCATTGCTGATTTGGGCTACAGTCATTGCAAGCAATGCCGGCTATTCTATAGCTAATATCTTGGAATCAAAAACCGACTTGGATTTGGTAGCTGCCAGCGGTGGTTACTGGTATGTCTCTCTCGGCGGATTAACAGCCAACATTGCATTCTGGGCCACCATGGCACTGAATATCCCCGACTTCTCAAGATATGCCAAATCCCAAAAGGCTCAATTCAGAGGCCAGCTATACGGCATGCCTCTCATGATGGCTATCACAGCATTTATCGGAGCCTACTTTGCTCAGGCAACCAAACTGGGTATGGGCGAAGCTATGTTTGACCCAACAGGCGTGCTAAAATATATATCCAATCCCTTCATTGCAGTTATCGTTGCCTTTGGTGTAGTTATCGCAACATTGACCACAAACATTGCGGCTAATGTAGTTGCTCCCGCCAATGGATTTTCCAACCTGGTTCCCACAAAGATTTCTTACAAAATGGGAGTCCTTATAACCGTTATATTAGCTATCTTCTATCGTCCATGGTGGATCTTCGGTGGAGCCGGTGCTTACATCTTCGGTTGGCTGAACACTTATGGCGGCATGCTTGCTCCTATTGCTGCTATCTTTATCGCAGACTATTATGTAGTTAAGAAGAGAAATATCGATGTTATGGCACTCTTCCAGGGCAGTGAAGGAAGATACTGGTACAGCGGCGGTTTCAACTGGAAAGCTGTCATTGCTTGGGTTGCCGGCTTTATCCTTCCATTGTTGGGCAATTTGGGCGTCGACGGTCTTAAGTGGGTTGCCGCAAATGGCTATTTTGTCGGATTTGGAATCGGTTTCCTCGTGTACTGGGCTCTTATGAAGAGTGAACAGGTTTCTTTCGTTTCTGACGAAGAACTGGAAGCTTTAACAGAAAGACTATAAAATACTATTTAGTACATTTTTATAGTGAATGATTCGCATCAAATTTGGTTACTTTAGGTAGAAGCTTTTGGGGGCCAAAGGCTTCTACTTATATGCAGTTTTATAATGATTGGAGGTAAAAAACAATGGATTTAATCATTAAAAACGGTACAATCGTTACTGCTGAAACCACCTTCAAAGGTGATATCGCCGTCAAGGATGGTAAAATCAAAGCCATCGGTCAAAACCTGAATCCAGCCAACCATAAAGAGGCTGAGGTAGTGGATGCAAAGGGACTTTATGTACTGCCTGGTGCCATTGATGGACATACCCATCTTGCAATGCCTTTCGGCGGAACCATTTCCGCCGATGACTATGAAGCCGGAACAAGGGCAGCTGCCTGTGGAGGTACTACTACCGTATTTGACTTCATCCTTCAGGACTTTGGAGAAAACCTTGTGGATGCCGTAAAAAGAAGAGATGCGATTTGCGCACCCCAAGCCGTGGTAGATTACGCCTTTCATACCGGTGTAAAAGATTTATCCGGCGACTTAATTAACAGCTTGGAACAATCGGTAAAATATGGAGTATCCAGTTTTAAGGTCTTCATGGTCTATGATTTCGGTGTGACCGATGGACTATTCTACCAAGTACTTAGAAAGGCCAAAGAAGTAGGTGCCTTGATCGGCGTCCATGCTGAAAACAAAGAAATAATCGATACTTTGATCAGTGAATTTAAGGCTCAAGGTAAAACATCTGCATGGTACCACTACGCCAGCAGACCGGAATTTGTCGAAGCTGAGGCTGATATCAGAGCAATCCAATGGGCCAAGAGTCTACGAGCTCCCATGTACATCGTTCACTTAGCAAATGCTCAAGGTATGGAGGCGGTCACAAAAGCCAGAGATGAAGGTTATCCTATCTTTGCCGAAACTTGTCCACAATATCTCCACTTTACAAGTGATGTATATAAAAGAGAAGATGGACGCAACTTCGTATGTTCACCTCCAATGAAAGGAAAAGAAAGCCAGGACGCTCTCTGGGAAGGCATCAAGAGAGGTGACATAGCTACAATTGCCACCGATCACTGCCCGTTCCAATCCCATGAAAAAGATTGGGGCAAAGACGATTTTACAAAGATCCCCAACGGTTGCGCAGGGGTAGAAAATATGTTCCCCTATATGCTCTCCGAAGCAAATAAAGGTAGGATAAGTTTCACTAAAGCAGTTGAAATATGCTGTACTAATCCGGCTCTTCTCTTCGGCTGTGCACCTCAAAAAGGTATGCTGATTCCCGGAGCGGATGCAGATATCGTTCTCTACGATCCAAAGAAAGAATTTGCAATAAGTGTAAATAACATGCACTCTGATTATGACCATACCATCTGGGAAGGTACAAAACTAAAGGGTTATCCTGTGGCAACCTATAGCAGAGGAAAATTAGTCTATAAGGATGGTCAATTCCTTGGAAAGAAAGGAGACGGAAAGTTCGTAAAATGCAAACCTATCCGTCATAAAACTCCTAATTTATAAAGTTAAGAAGAAATCGGGTAGGAGGTAGATAATTAATTTATCTACCGACCTCCCACACCACCACCCAAGCGGTTCCGCAAGTGGCGGTTCCCTAGTTTACGCCTTGACTGATTTATAGTAATCCGTGAAAAATGTGTA
>JAQUJQ010000089.1 GCA_028680875.1 Eubacteriales bacterium | reverse complement strand
TAGCATCGTTATTCTTAATAAGGGACTGCGTATCTTTGTCAGTATGGATCACGCCGAAGTGGTTGATCCGAAAGGAATTACCAAAGATGTCGCGGGTGTTGGTCACTGGGGAACCGGTGATGTAGAAATGATGATGGACAGCTTAGACCAGCTTGAAGATATAATGGCTATCATTGAACAGGCTTTCCAAAAGCAAGAATCAGAATAGAATTGCTTTACAAATGATTAAGTGTTACCAATCGATAATCGCCACGGTGGGAAAGGATTCCTTTTCCTGGAGCAAAGCTATCGTCTGCGTCAGGATAAAGGGGATAAAGATGAAAAAGGACAAAAACGCGCGGCATTGCGTTTTCATTAAAACTGGTTTGGGTAAAAGAGGAGCAGGTGGAAAAAGCGCGCTGCCATATTTTGACTGGTATACGCAAGAAGGAATTGAACGGATAATGCCGCATCTCCAATATTATGCTGAGCGTTTAGGAATACCCCAGCCGCAACTACGGATTCGGGAATTGAATTATCGCTGGGGGCCCTGCAGCCGGAAAACGAATACTGTTAATCTTAACTGGAAAAATTTTTATGGCATCACCCACGGTAATTTTCTATGTCCCGGTTCACGAATTAGCCCATTTCCGTGAAGCCAAACATGGCAAGAAGTTTGGGGAAATAGTAGAGCGAGCCCTGCTCGATTATAGGAGAAAAAGCAGTGGTTGGATGCGGATGGGGCTGGGTTGGATATATGAGTACAGAGAGTTAGGGGGTATGTAATGAGTTAACTAGACATTCGAACATTTCTGTTAAAATCATAGCTCGGGCAATGGCAAATATATTCGTTCGTTCCTGATCGGAATCAGTCCAGCCATTTACTTACCTATTCCGCCTTCTGTCCCCCACCGGCGTCCGCCGGGCCGACCTTTCCACCATGAAGCAGGAGCCATTGTAGCATAAGCGGGGTAAAAAGGGAAAAGAAAGGCGATTTGAGGAATAAGAATAAATCAGCATAAAAAAACCTGGCAAGAGCCGGGTCTTTTTTATGGTGTAAAAACAAAGGAAGATGATGCTTTCTTTATTATCTAATAGATGAGCATATGCGAGCTATATAGTTATATTCACCCTAAATAGCACCGGATAATAGATTTTTTGGCAGGATATTACTGATTGGAGTTGAATTGTATATTAGGGAGAAGGGATGTGCGTAACCATAAGTGCCATGATGCAGGAGATGTTCACTACTGTTTATACCGAGATGCTAATGTAATACTCCCTGGAATAATAATTGATGTTGATTCCTAGAAGATTTTGCGGAGGCGATTATGCATTGTACAATAAACTAATTACTAGAAGGTTTTGGATTCTCTTTGGCGTAATAACTCTTGTTTTCCTAGTGTACCAACCGGTTAGTTTTATTGTAATGCAATCGGATATGATTCAGTTGTCATCAAGAATACTTATTTTTCTGTTTTTTCTCGCAGCTTTTGTTTTTGCCGGCTATTCCTGGTGGGATACCAGTCGAGCTAACCGTTTGTGCGAAAAGGCGCTGCTTGATAGCATTAATCAAATTAAGGATATAAATGTTAACGATTTAGATAAACAAATTTTTGCTTTAAGAAGGGGCTTTGAACAAACATTTTTAGCCCCCAACTGGTTGAAATATGAAAAGAGCTTGCGTCGGATAAAAACAGGCATTAGCCCCGAGGGGGAAATAACAGAAAAATATTATGCTACCGTTGAGGCAGGATGCTTTTTTACGGAGGATCTAATTACTGTTAACGGGTATTATAAATTTCCTTATTCAGTGCATAGGTATATACCTCAGATGTTAATAGCTATAGGGCTTTTTGGCACTTTTCTGGGGTTGGTAGTAGGCTTGATGGGCCTTGATTTTCAGGACACCTCTAATACTAAATCTAGTATCGAGCTCTTACTGAGTGGAATTCAAGTTTCTTTTCGCAGCAGCTTATATGGTGTTGCTTTCTCTATCTTACTTACCACATTTCAAAACATTGCAAGCGGTTGTTTGGAGACTAAATTGAATGACTTAAATAATGCTATTGATGCCATATTTCCTATGAATACTCAGGAAGATGGTATTAATGAGATATATCAGGAACTTGAAAAACAAACCGGATCAATTCAAAAAATGGCTACAGAGATAGCCGAAGGGGTGGGTAACAGGTTCGACACTTCCATTCAGAATTCATTAATACCAGCTTTGTTAAACCTAGAGAAGGTAAGTAAACAAATGATTGAACAAACCGAAAGGAATAGCTCAAATGCGATTAGCTCTATCATGGAGAATATAAGCGGGATTATTACTAGTTCAACCCAAAAGGAGCTTGAAGGACTTAAAGAGTCACTATCAACCATAACCGAAAAGAATAAAGAAATGTTTGAGAGCTTTAATCAATCATTAGGCAGATTGCAAAATATTAATGATGAACAGAGAACTATCATGGCGGAATCCAGTACCTCTATGCTAAACATTGAAAGAGTGAATAATGAAATGTCAACCCTGCAGGATAAGCTTTCCGATATAATCTCTTCCCTAGATCAATCGGTTAATAATCAAAACCAGTCCACGCGGGATTATTCAAATCTGATGGAGCAAATAAAACAGAACATAAGCATTCAAAGCCAATCTAACCAGGTTTTTGAGAATGTAGTATCGCAAAATGTTGAATTATCGAAAATCCAACAAGAAGTAATGGTAAATATGGCCGCCACCGCGGAGAGTTTGGGCAGATTTAACCAGGATGTGCCAATAGCACTAGATGCAATAACTACCAATGTTGGTAAATTCGAACAATCAAGTTCAAAGATTAATAATCAACTCCTAGCTACTATCGATAGAATGGAGACAGCTTACGGAAACATTAATCAATCGATTGCAGAGGTTTCTGCCTCATTTGATAGTTCAATTGCGATCTTAAAAGACCAGGTGTTAGACGAATTAGCAAAAATCAATGATTCTTATGTTGATATTACGGAAAACTTCCTCGGATTTACCCAGACATCAAATGCCCTTATGGATGAGATGAGATATTTTGTCAATGGACAAAAGGATCTATATAACCTGTGGGATAGTTACAAACAGAGCTTTGATGCTTTAAATAGCGAAATCAATGAGGGGATTACTACTTATTCCAATACCGTGAGCCAAAGCTTGCGGGATGTTTTTCAGCAGTACGATTCATCTGTAAGTAATGTTTTAGGAAGCTTTAAATCAACATTGGACGAGTTTAACGAAAACATTGAAGATCTAAATGAGGTGCTTCAACAAAACCTGGGTTCAGAGGTAGGGTGATATGAAAATGAGGGTAAAAAAAGTAGCAAAAAAAGATAATGAAATATCCTACTGGTTATCATTTAGTGATCTAATGTCGGGATTGCTGATTATATTTATTCTATTGTCGGTTTATATGCTGCTTGATTATAGAAGTGCTGCTGCCGAACTTGAAATTACTAAACATACTTTGGCGGAGTATACCAGCATGAATACTAATATCATTGAAAAATTGAAGGCAGCCCTTGGTAATAGTATATCGATTGATAGTGATACGGGGACTTTAATATTAGATAGTGAGCTGTTGTTTGATACGGGGAAAAGTGAGTTAAAGCCGGCTGGGAAAGCTTTTTTGAATGAGATTATGCCCGCTTACTTTAGAGTGCTCTTTAAAGATGCTGAAATAAAAGATAGTATTGCAAGCATTACGATTGAAGGCTATACAGATGATCAGGGAACATATGAATATGGTTTATATTTAAGCTACAATCGTGCTTTGAGTGTTTATTATTATATGCTTAATGATCCTGGCTTTGAGGACTACCATAAGGATATGAAGGAATTAATAATACTGACCGGACGAAGTGAGGCGGGCTATTTGCCGCTAAATGAAAATGAAACCATTGAAGAATGGAGAAAAAGGAACAGACGGGTAGAGATTAAGTTTGACCTTAAATATAGAGAGATTTACAAACAACTAGAGGAGTACCTAAATAATACATAACAAGAGAGATAGTATAAAATGCAAGAATGGGGTTTTTAAAAATGCCGCTAGAATTGCCACAGTTTAGGTTTTACAGGCCTAGGCAACTAAAAAAGCTGGAAGAGCGAATTGCCGGTGAGGATTGTATTTTGGAAATCTCATTTGCTAATGACCGGATAGAGAAGGCATTAGACAAGCTCAGAAACGGTTTACCCCTCGCTAGGAAAGATTATAAAATCCTATGCTTCCATCTAGAGGAAGTTGCGGCAGCTGGACTTCTGGAGATATTTATCCCTCAACTAAGTCAGTTTTTTAATCAGGCTAAATATTATCAAGGCCACCTAAAAGGACTTATAGTTAGCTATTATGATTTGTTCAAAAATGAAAGCATTTTCCGCGTATTACAACATGCCATCAGGAGGTCTAACAATATTAAAGAAGGTATGCAACCGGCTTCTGACCTGCTTGCAAGGAGCAGCGATGGGAAAATATTTTTAATTAATATGTATCGAGAATTTAATAAGTGCTCTTCGATGGAAGAAATTGATGAGCTGAGCAAATTATATTTGCTGGGGAAAAATAAAAACTTATACATAGCAATTATCCAGTTAATTATTGCCGGAAAAATTAAACAGGTAGACGGTATAGAGTTAGCAGAGTACCTTATTGGTTTAATGGATGAGATCAATAATACTAATATTTTGAAAAATTCCTTTGAAAGTTTCCTGTTGTTGTTTAAGGATGTAGAGTTTTTCGATAATCAAAAGATTTATCATGAGTTAATCTTTGAATATATTTTGGAAAGAATGGGTGATCCCTTCAGGGGCGGCAGGGCTAGATGGATGAATATGAACCAGGATGCACAGGATGTCTTTACCTTGTGGCAAACCCAGAAGAATATTAAGCATTTCTTCGGTGATATAGCAGGCGATTATGAAAGATTACAGTTTTGGAAACAGTACTCGCACTATTTTTTAAGAGTAGAGTATTTCCCTAAGCTTTCCGGTGCTATTCTGATGCAAAGCAAGGATCATATGTTTGTGGAGTTTGCTGAGGTCGGCGCTATGTACATGTTTAGGAGGGAAATCCAAAATGTAGAAATGGTAGGAAACTATAGCAAACGATACAACAGTGTTGATAGTGTGAGAAAGCTGAGAGATAGAACTGGATGTACAGAGCGCATGATTCATACCCGTTACCAGTGGCAAAGTAATTTTAGGAACACACTGGCAATCTACGGTTATATAGCAAGGGGTTGGGCGAATGGGAATTAAAGATATTTTCAAGCGCTTGTCTGCAGATGACAATTTTTCGTATGTCCCTGCCTATATGGAGGATGAGATACGCATATATGGCGGCGATCCAGCCAACAGGGGCAGCATAAAATTGGATGAAAATATAAATCTATTGTTAATGCAGACCGCTATTAACCTTTCCGAAGATGGCACTTATATATCCGTAAATTATGATGATGTATATGATCTCTATTATAACGATGAAGGCGGCATAGTTGAGGATTACAAAATATTCAATCTTCCTGAAGTTTTTAATGGATTTATAAAAGTTGTTAATTCAGGAAATTATTTGGAAAACGATGAGGTGAAATATTCCTTTGAATTTATTGATGGTCTTCATCCAGTAATCCGACGAGTCAATCGGAATGTTGTTACAGTTGAGGGCGAATATAGAATTCTTCCACGGGAGTTATATGATTGCTTGCAATCTATTATTGAATATAACACCGATGCCCTCCGTAACAAGGATACGGCTGAACAATTTCAGCTTCTGGCCTTGATTAAAGATTATGCAGAAAAAGCTAATCTTGCCATGAATGAAAGATTGCGAATTGAGAGTAAGCCCATTGTTATCGATAAGATAAAGCTTGATTTCGAGCAGAATCCCAATGGACTGGAAATAAAACCGTGGATTGATGATCAGGACAAGGGTTTTAATGACAGGTTCTTAAAAGCATTCGATAGAAATGCGGATATCCGGCCTTTTTATAATGTCAAGGATGATACGGGCAAAGATGTTAAGGTAATTTTAAAAAATAAAGAGGCAGCAACAAAACTAAAGCGTAATCGGCTACTAACGGGTGATGATGAGCGTAATTTTCTGCGGGGAATCAATGAAATTTTTGAAGATGAAAGTTTCGATTTGTCTTTATATGGTGAGCGGGTAATAGGTTATGGCTACCTGAATTATAGGGCCAATGATTCGATTAGTTCTGATAATGATGAGAGCTGGTTTGATTCCTGCAATGAATTGGGATACCCGCATATTTTAACCTCGGAGAACAAAATAAAACTTTATCCGGAAGACATTGATTATCTTCAGGATAAGTTGAAGGGCTTGGAAGATGCACAGGCAGATACAGCTGAACTCGATTTTAAACGAGATGATGAAACCTATAAATTAATTCTTACTAGAGATGAAATTTGCAATGAGATTAATAAGATACGAAAAGCGATTTGTGACCCCTCCAAGATAAAGAATAAAAAGTCATTACAGGAAATAAGGCAAATGGTGGCAGAAGACCCCGCTCAAAGGTATATAGAATATAATGGTCGGTTTGTGTGTAATTC
>JAQUJQ010000088.1 GCA_028680875.1 Eubacteriales bacterium | reverse complement strand
AGCAAAACAAAAAGGGAGGACTTAAGAAGGATGAAGCTTTGGAAAGGAAGGTTTTCAAAGGAGGCGAATTCATCCGCTGATGCATTCAATGCCTCCATTGAAGTTGACCAAAGATTGTATAAACACGACATTAATGGCAGTATAGCCCATGTTAAAATGCTGGGAAAGCAAGGAATAATAGAAGAGGAGGAAGCCGATCAAATCCGGCTTGCTCTTCTTGATATCTTAAAAGACATTGAAGAAGAAAAAGTCTCTTTTACCATTGAAAGAGAAGATATTCATATGAATATTGAAAGCCTCTTAACGGAACGGATTGGCTATGTAGGAAAAAAACTTCATACTGCTCGAAGCAGAAATGATCAGATAGCTACAGACCTTCGGCTTTATCAAAAAGAGGAGATTGACGGAATCCTGAATTTACTGAAACAATTGACTGATGTTTTAGCCGATTTAACCGATAAGAACAAGGAAACGGTCATGCCCGGCTATACCCATCTCCAGCGGGCGCAGCCGGTTACACTGGCCCTCCACTTGGGTGCATACATCCAAATGTTCAAAAGAGACGAAGACCGTTTCCGGGATTGTCTCAGGAGAACCGATTGTATGCCTTTAGGCTCCGGTGCCCTAGCCGGCACCACTTACCCCATCGACCGCTTCTTCACAGCCGGTGAACTCGGTTTTTCCGCTATCTGCGAGAATAGCATGGACGCAGTCAGCGACCGTGACTTCGCAATAGAATTTGCCGGATGCTGCGCCATGACAATGATGCACCTTTCCCGCTTCTGTGAGGAATTGATACTCTGGAGTTCTACGGAATTCGCTTTCATAGAAATGGATGATGCGTTCAGCACCGGCAGCAGCATTATGCCGCAAAAGAAAAACCCCGATATGGCTGAACTGATCCGGGGGAAAACCGGGCGGGTATACGGTAATCTCTTTACCCTGCTCACTATAATGAAAGGCCTGCCTTTAGCCTATAACAAGGATATGCAGGAAGACAAGCCCGCACTCTTTGATACGGGAGACACCTTAAAGGACTGCCTGTCCATCTTTATACAGGTAATCAGTACGATGGAAGTCAAAGGCGCCAATATGGAGAAAGCCGCCAAATCCGGCTTTATGAACGCTACCGACGCCGCAGATTATCTTGTAAAAAAAGGGCTCGCATTCCGAGATTGCCATGAGATCATCGGGAAAATGGTCCTTTACTGTATCGGACAAAATAAGGCAATCGACGATATGTCTTTAGAAGAGTTTAAGAGCTTTTCCGAATTGTTTGAGGCGGATATCTATGAGGCTGTCGATATCCGGAAAAGAGCGATAATATAATTAATGACGGTTCTTTTGTTTTTCTCTCATACGAAAAGAGCCGTCATTTATCACCCTATATCACGGTTAATTGCATCATGATCTCCAGTTTATTGTATACTCCGCGCTCCAGGACATCATAAATAGGTTTTATTTCTTCTTTTTTTAAATAAAGGCGAATAGCATCGTAGTATTCTTGTTCATTGATATTCCATAAAATCGGCGGAAAACCATTACATATCAAATGATATTGCGCAGCCATCCTTGCTATTGCTTCGGATCCTTGCTCAAAAGGATAGATCTCCACCAATTTGTTGTGAAGATATGCCGCTTTTTCCAAAGGATTTGACTGATGCACATTCGAATGAAACCAATGAAAGAACAAATCCATCTGCTCTTCAACTTCTTTGAAATGAGGAGGATTATAGTTTAACATACGAAGAATCGGATTGCTTTTTCGATATCCCGATACGGCTGGTTTAATAAGGGTTTGATAAACCTTCAAAAGATACTTTTCATTTAAATAAACTCCCAAATCAGACATATCGTATAAAAGCTTAATGGCTTCCTGATAATTGCCAATGGTTGCATGATCGCTTACACTCACATCAACCATAAAGTCTCCTCTGATAATTCTTTCAATGCTTGTTTTGGACAAATAAAATCCATCAAGACGGAGGGAAGAAAAAATCCAGTCAATAGTATTCATTTCATTTATAAAACGGAGGATTTCTGCAGGATAAGGTTTCCGATTTTCCAGTATTAACTTTTTCTTCTTAATCTCACGAAACATAATAATTTCCACCTCCTGCCTTTTTTATTTCATCTAATTTTACCATAGAATACTATTTTTGTTTAACTTTTTTCATTTATAGCATATAATATCCATACCGCAAGTATAAAAAGGAGGACGGATTCCATGGATTGGCTTTATGAAATCAATATATATTCAATTGCATTAAGGCTTTTTTTAGCTCTGCTCTTCGGTGGAATCATCGGCTTGGAAAGAGGCGCAAATAAGCACCAGGCGGGACTAAGGACTCATATCCTGGTCTGCATAGGTGCCACATTGGCTATGCTGACAAATCATTATATTTTTGAGTCTATAACAGAAAATACGGATCCGGCAAGATTGGGAGCTCAAGTTATCAGCGGTATAGGTTTCCTTGGTGCCGGACTTATCCTGGTTACCAGTAGAAATAAAGTTAAAGGCCTAACCACGGCAGCGGGACTTTGGGCATCGGCCTGTATCGGGTTGGCTCTGGGTATCGGATTTTATTCCGGTGCAATAGTGGCAGGTGTCCTGGTTTTCATCGTATTGGCTTTACTCCCTCGAGTGGAAGTGTATTTTTATAACCGCTCTCGATTGATGAGCCTTTACATAGAGCTGGACTCTATGAACAACATGAGAGAGTTTCTGAACGTTGTACGAAACCAAAATTTTATTATTTCTGAAACTCAGGTAAATCGATCCGATTCCATAGTTCCCGATGGTTACAGCCTGAATTTGACGGTTCGTATTCCGAGAAAAATGACTCATATCCAGGTTATTCAATGCCTTTCGGAAATAAACGGAGTTTTTCTTGTAGAAGAGTATGAATGATATATAAAAGGCGACAGTTTTCGTCAGAATCCGCCGCCTTTACACGCTCGTTGAGTCAGATCAATCTGCTTTATAAATTGTTTCGCCCTCTAAAAGAGTACGCACCACGTCAACACTTCCTATTTTAACCGGGTCTATTTCTAAAATGTTTTTGTCCAGAATAATCAGATCAGCGCTCTTACCGACTTCGACAGATCCGAATATGTCTTCGGAGAACAACTGATAGGCACCGTTAATGGTAAATGATGAAATCATCTGCTTTACTGTAACACGTTCGTCTGGATTCTTAATTGTGTCGGGATCTCCGGAAACAGAGCATCTTGTCGTACCGATCTGAATGGCTTTAAGAGGCTTCGGCGGCTGTGATACCGGGTAATCGCTGGAAGAAGATACAACAACACCTGAATCAAAGAAGGATTTCATCGGGTAAGTGCTGTTAGCCCTTTCTTCCCCTAAGTACGGAATTTCGATTTCATAGAACAGGCCTTCTTCTTTATATTGCCAATAGGGCTGAACAGAGGCAATCATGTTTAATTGTGCCATTCTGGCAATATCCTGCGGATGCATTAGCTGAAGGTGCGTTATAGCATGCCTGTTTCCCTTATCGCCATGCTGTTTATATGCATATTCGCATGCATCCACAATCATTCTGTTTGCACCGTCAACGATTGCATGAGTATGTATTGTTATGCCCAGGGAATCAGCCTTAACGAATAACTGATTCAGGGAATCCTGATCCCAAAGCGGTTCGCTTCTAAAGCCCGGCGTATCAGCATAATCCTCCAGTAGATAACCGGTTTTGCCTTCAACTACACCGTCGTTGAAGATTTTAATAGCATTTATAGAGAAATTGCCCCCGGCTGTCTCTTCTATGAGGGTTTTGCATTTATCAACTTCATCCAGAGCATCTTCACCGCAATTTATCGGATATCCGCCATAAACCCGAATCTTAAGGTTACCTTCTTCCTCGAGCTCTTTATAGGCCTGCAGTACATTGGAATTATCTATTGATGGATCCCAGTATGTGGTTATTCCATAGCTCATTGCTTCATCCTGCCACGCCAAAATACCAGCTTTGTATTCTTCTACTGAATATTCAGGTATTATCGAAGAAACCAACTCCATAGCATTCTCACGGAAGCAACCGACAGGGTTTCCTTTTGAGTCTCTCTCAATAACCCCGCCTTGAATGTCCGGCGTGTTTGCATCTACTCCCATAAGTTCCATCGCCTTAGAATTTACCCAATAGGAATGACAATCCATAGGAGACAAAGCAATCGGAAGATCAGTATCAATGACATCCAACATTTCAGCAGTGGGCAGTCCATTAGGAAAATAGCCGTTATACCATCCTCCTCCCCTGATAAATGTTAAATCCGGATGAGTTTTAATAAAATCTCCTATCATGTCTATGTACTCTTCAACAGTGGTGGCCTCATACAGGTTTACTTCAAATAAACTGGATACTCCGCCCATGGAACCATGGACATGGCCATCAGTAAAACTGGGCATAGCCATTCCTTCTTCTAAGGTGATTACCTCTGTTTCATCTCCGATATACTCCTGCACACCTTCCTCATCCCCTACATAAACATACACTCCGTCTTTAATGGCCAGTGCAGAAACAGTATCTTCCTCACAATTGGCGGTATAAATGTTTCCGATAATTACTGTATCTGCCGAATCAGAATCGGGAACAGAATCGCAACCTGTAAATGTGAATACCAATGCTAAACAAACTAATAGAATTACAGTCTTTTTTCTCATAGCTTTCACCCCTTTACTATTTATATTTCTGATTTGGACGAAGCATACCAGTAAAAATTAATTCTCATCAGAAAGAATGCATATCGGTATTTTATTCTTACTGCTGGAATATGGACAGACTGAGATTGAGGATAAAACGCCATACCGGGGCACAGAAAAAGACGCTGAGGCCTATTCCCTGCGTCTTTAATCTGCAGTAAAAAAATGCTCGCTGTTTTTCCGTTTATACCGGATACACCATTTCTTCTTCCATTAAAAGAGAAGAGTCGATCTTATATCTTTTAGCGTTCCTGTATTTGAAGAAATCTATGGATGGTTTGGGAAACATAGCTCTGGTGAGAATATCTTCTTCCTGCTCTACATAACGGGCAATCTCCTTCTTTATTATTTCCAACTCGGGTTCAATCAGGTCTGCCGGTCTGCAGGTTATCTGCTCTTCATCACCGATAATTTTCTTTACTACATCTTTTTTGATCGGAACCGTAGTTTTCCCGTACATGCCTTTGACCAGTTGTTTAACCTCATTTGGTACCAATTTATAGCGTTGACCTGTAATCACATTTAGCACAGACTGTGTCCCAACAATCTGGCTGGTGGGTGTGACCAGAGGTGGATAGCCCAAGTCTTCACGGACACGCGGTACTTCTCTCAGCACCTCTTCAAATTTATCCATGGCATTCTGCTCTTTCAGCTGAGAAACCAAATTAGACAGCATTCCGCCGGGTACCTGATACTTTAAAGTATTGATATCCACACCCATGAGCTTGGCATCCAGCAAACCCTCTGAAATATAGCTCTCTCGAATGGGTTTGAAGTAATCCGCAACCTCATTTAAGCGATCCATGTTCAACCCTGTAGCCCACTCTGTTTTTTCAAGTGTGGCAACCATTGGTTCTGTGGAGGGTTGCGAGGTTCCTTCTCCAAAGGGAGAAATTGCCGTATCGATAATATCCGCTCCCGCTTCCACGGCCTTAAGCAGAACCATGCTCCCCATCCCGCTGGTGGCATGGGTATGGATCTCAATAGGAATCCTGATATTCTTTTTTATTTCCTTTACCAGTGTATATGTGTTATATGGGTCAAGTAACCCGGCCATATCTTTGATACATACCGAATCAGCACCCATGTTTTCTAAATCCTTAATCAATTTCACAAAATAATCATTAGTATGAACCGGGCTAATAGTATATGATATTGCACATTGAGCATGGCCCCCCTCTTTTTTGGTGGCCTCTACTGATTTCATCAGATTTCTGGGATCATTTAAAGCGTCAAAAATTCGAATGATATCAATGCCGTTAGAAATCGATTTTTTTACGAATTCCTCAACAACATCATCTGCATAGTGTTTATATCCTAAGAGGTTTTGCCCCCTAAGAAGCATTTGAAGTTTTGTCTTCTTCATACTTTTACGGATAATCCGTAACCTTTCCCAAGGGTCTTCATTTAAGAATCGAAGACAGGCATCAAATGTGGCTCCACCCCACATTTCCACAGCATGGTAACCTACCTGATCCATGGTGTCTAAAATTGGCAACATTTCTTCTGTTTTCATTCTGGTTGCAATCAACGATTGGTGTCCGTCCCGTAAAACAGTCTCTGTTATTTTTACCTTTTTCACAAAAATCCTCCTAATATATCCTGCTTAATTTCACTAAAAAAATTGTTGTTAATATTATATACAAATTCCAAAAGAAAACAAGGGGTGTGATACTTGAGTTTCCGCAAATTTAGAGCCTTGTATATAGGGTTGGATATGCATTCGAGTCCATTTTTATCCAGGCATCATTTTCGCTTTGACTATTCTTGTTTAATAAATTCATGAATTTTACATCCTGCATTTCAGCTGAACTTTTTCCGATAATCCCATCTGCATTACCCACTGCGACTGCTTTCATCTCGGGGTTAAT
>JAQUJQ010000087.1 GCA_028680875.1 Eubacteriales bacterium | reverse complement strand
TTGCTTTTCGGTTCGTTGTGTTCGTTGTGATTGGTGTCCGGCACCTTTTACAACGGGTACCTCTCGAACCATTGCTATTGCTAGCTTTCTAACTGTGTCGTTGTATTAAGTGTCTGACACCGTTATCGACACCGTTAGTCAGTTCTGCCATTCACCAAATTTGCTTTCTGTAATAATTTTAAAATAACTGTGGCAGCCTCGCCACGGGTGATATTTGCCTTGGGGTTAATTTTGCCGTTTGATCCGACGATCAACCCGTTATTTAAATTGAAATCAACTGCTTCCGTGGCCCATTGTGATTTTGCGTCATAATCGCTATAAGCTTTATTATCAACTGACGCCTCGGCTCCATTAATAGGAACAAGCTTTGATGCATTGAATACTATCTGCATTGCTTCTTCCCGAGTGATTTTTGCCAATGGATCAAATCTATTATCGCCTTTTCCGGACACAATACCGTACTGGGCAGCTGCCGCAACAGCTTGATTATACCAACTATCCGCCGCCACATCAGAGAATTGGGACGTGCCTTTTGCGGGAAGTCCTAAGGCACGGATCATAATGGCTGCAAATTCCGCTCTGGTGATCCCTCTGTCCCCGGCAAAAACATTGTTACCAATGCCACGGATAATTTGTCTGTCTGCCATTTCCTTTACTATATCCTTATACCACTTTCCATCTGTGTCGTTAAAAGCAGTCTTTTGGCTGACAAGTACATAGGTAGAATTTGTCCGGGTAGACACAATAACATAATACTTGCCTCCTTCCAAATATACGGAAGTCGGCACAGGCCGGAAGGTGTTATCGGCTTCGAAGACCACGGCAGTAGTAACATTTTCTGCAGTCTCCTTACTGACCTCAAGTCTTCTTTGTACATATTGCTTAAAACTGGCAATTACCACAGTTTCTCCGTTATATGAGGCGGTAATATTGAATACAACAGGGGTACCCAACATTTCCAGACCTTCCGACTCTGCAGCAGTATGCAACGATGCCGTTTCATCTGAAGAAGGTTGTGCTATAGTAATTGAGAGAGAAATGTCAGCATCGCTTCCTTCCGCACCCAAAAGACCTTTTATCGCATCGGTGTCTATAGAGGTAGAAGGAACATCGACAGCCACAGGACCGCTAAGTATGGTCAAGGTCATTTCTTTTTCAGCCATGATTTCAAAGGTGTTTAACGGAAGTTGGGCGGTTGCTATCTTATTTTCTGATATAGGAATCAGGATTCCAGAACCCTTTTCAGCCGTCTCCACGTAGCTTTCCAGTTTTTCTCTATCCACTACACTAGTTGTAGTTGTGCCGGTTGTTGTCTCAATTACAATGTCCTTTTCTTCCTGTTCTGGCAGTGGTTCAATTGGCGTACTCCCGCCTCCTTTACCCGGCTTAGTAGGTTCTGAAGCATCAGAAGGAATGGATATTGCATCGGATAAAACCTCTCCTTCATAGTTCCCTTTACCGACAGCCTTTGCTATTAATGTTTTACCTTTGTCGGAATCCGAAACGGTATATTCCGAAGAAGTAGCCACTTGATTTCCTCCGGATATCCAGATAATATCGTAGTCCAAAGCATCTACATCAGATAAGAAATCAGCTACAAGTGTTTCTCCTGCTTCAGCCGAACCGGTTATTGAAAGGGTGCCGGTAAGTGCAGCTTTAGTTATTGTCAATCTGCCCTCTTGAACCGTTATCTCATAATTAACACTATCGGATACACCTGTAATAGCTGCCGCTGTTCCTGCAGAATCTGATGTGCCAGCTTCGCAACTGAGAGTTATACCCAGGTCCTTTGTTGTATCACTTCCCACAAGAGACCCTGAAGTAAGGCTAAAAGTAAGTGGGGGATTATCTTCGCCGTATGCCTTACTCTTATCGTTCGCAGTTACTGTAATCGCTCTCTTTGCAACCGTAATTTCTACATCACGCTCAATTCTCAATCCCTGATAATCTCCTGAAGATACGGTAAAGATTACAGTAATCTTTTGATTTCCGGCATCTTGAATAGCATCAGGATCTTTATATGAGAAGCTTCCCGAAAATTTAAAATCGCCACATGTAGCAATACCTCCCCCGAGCTCTCCAGCTTTATCGTTTCTATCGCCGTAGATATACTCTGTACTTGTGATTTTTTCTTCCACCCCGTTCCAATCGATGCTTAAATCAACGATGTTAATGGTAATCTCTGATGCGGAGCCACTTTCCGTATGAGTTACAGAGAGATTCAAACTGTCGGTTTCGGCATCCTTTGTAATCGTAATCTGATTATTATTAACTGTAACGCCACTGACTGTACCTGTAGTGCTCCATGTAAAGTCATCCGGGTCCGAATCCATTTCCACACCATATTGATCAGTTAATACAGCCGAATATGTATAGATGGATTCTTCATCACTTGGTATGGGAATAACATCGGTGTCACCTCCTGTTAAGATTTGAGAACCCCGCTTGAACTTTACCTGAGAGGCAACTGCATTACCCGGTTTCACTATGACATTAGCAGAGCCGGAAACTCCTTCACCACTCAATGTGGCCGTAACAGTACATTGTAAAAAGCCACTCTCGATAGCCTCATCCCTTGCAGCGCTTGTTACAGTAACAACACCATCATCAATGGTTATTCCATCGATCTCAGGTGTAATGCTCCAGGCAATGCTTCCTCCTTCATAGACCTCTCCGTACTGATCGTATACAGTAGCAGTAAATGTCAAAGAGTTGGTTTCGGCAAAGCTGCTTGGAACTTCAACGAAGCTATCCCCTCCTTCAATTTCCAAACGAACCGGAACAGCCTCCATTTGTCCACCCTCATCAGCTACATAAGCTTCAGCCGAGTAAACAGCTTCATCAAATGTGAATTCACAGGAAACCGTTTCTCCACTGTTTAAATTCCCTAATGGCTTGATTAGAGAGATGAGAATATTTTCTTCATAATCGTAACCATTTAGGAATATATACTGATCGTTCAAATTGATTCCCGAATTATTATTAACAGTTACATTTGCAGAATCATAGGTTTCCTCATTCAGTTCAACTGTTGTAAACACTCCTACAGGGGATGTATAGGTAAAGTAATAACCTCCCTCTTCGTAATCTGTTAAGCCGGTTCCATAGGTAATCTTCCAGTCCAAACGGTATTCCCTTCCGTCTTCCAGATCCGCAAATGGTATTTTCACCATATCGCTTTCCGTATCTATAATTCCTTGTAGTTCATCTTCCGTTAAAATCAAGGTTTGAACTTTATTCCACTCATCATCATAGATAAACAGGGTTGCATTTAAGCTCCTTGTATTGACAGCCACAGGGTGGTAGATGGGTGTTTGTACAGCTATGCTTCCCGGAGCAGAAGCTGTGTAAGTAGGGGCTCCAACCGGTGTATATTCATCCACTCCTTCATGTTGTGAAGGGGGATAGGTATAATCGATTCCCTCGTGTTTTTGTTTGACAGAATTAACCGTATTTAAAATATCATCTCCATCCCACGGATTGGCGTATAGATTCATCAGATTAGTATGCTGTTCTTCGGTCAAAAGGCCATAATTTTCATAGGCACTGCCCATATAAATATCCTTTACGCCTGTAGCTTTTTTATAAATGTCGTAAAGGCGATTACTAACAGGGATAGTATCCACGGTATCTGCATCAAGGTACCCCCTTATCTCCTTAATGGAGTTTCGTAAAAACAGGACGTCATCCGTCTCTCCCTTTAGAATATCGCAAATTTGGGGGATATCGCAGATGTTAAAATAGTAAAGCGCATCCCCGGCGTCTCTTGTTAGATTGTCCCATTTATGGTCTAAGCCAAATTCCTGTCTCAAAGAATAAAAGGTTTTAACCAGCGTCCCCTTACTTTCTGCATAATTATATAGTGTAGTATTTCTCAGCTGCTGCATTTCAATATCCAAGGCACCAATTTTACCAATAAGTTCTCTTGTATCTACTTCATAGATCTCAGCTTTTCTTTCAATTTCTGTTAACTTATTGTAGAGGGTTGCTGTGTTTCCACCGCTGTTGATATAAGTGCGCAAACCCGCTATATCAAAGGCGGAAAGAGAAACCAATTCGGTATTATATAGATATGGATTATATCCATAAATATCATAAGCACCGCGGAAATAGGTTCCCTCCCATAATGACTTGTAACTATCCGTAATATTTTTTATCTCTGCAAAGGCGTTTGCCATTTTCTGTTGTGCCGTCTCATATTCTGCCAACCATTTATCCATTTCTTCATAGTAGCTTGTTCTTCCATCTTGAAAAGCTTTCTCATTGTATTCACAGTCGTCATATGCCCTAGCAAGAATTTCACTTACATCTGAAAGCTCCAAATATATGGTATATGCTTCATCAAATATGTCTGTTGGTCTGGTAATGGTCAATGCTTCTGCGAATTCATCAATTGTAACTTTTGGATCATACACTTCTTCCGGTAGATTTGCTTCGGTTAACGCTTCCGAAAAACCATTAATACGATAAGCTTCTCCTGCCTCACTGTTAATGGGATTAATATAATAGGGATTATTCTTGTAATTAACGCTTTTATCTTCACCATCGGGATCATTATGCAGCTCCCAAACCACACTGTTGTACATGCTTAGATAGTTTTCTTCCAAGCTTTCCAACAGATTAAGGTAAAAAATCACATTCTGTACATCAATTTCTATACTATTATATAATTCCTTCGAAGAAGATTTCAGTGATTCAACATCTTTCAACATTGCTTCTACTTTTATCTTGCAATCTGAAATATGTGTCTCTAACTGTTCATAAAAGCTATCATATGGTTGCCCATCATAATAGTTCTCAAGTTCCGGCCTAAAAGAGTCCGTCCCATAGAAAAAGCTTCCTCCAACAGGTATCCTGTAAAGAGCAGCTTCATTATATTTATAATCCTCCGGCAGTTTATCTTTCAATTCATCCTTTAGAGTACTAAGAGTTGATTCAGATGCTTCGATCTTACCGTTCGCACTGTTGTATGCTTCCATAAAAATATCGGATATTATATTGACCTTTTCTGTAACTTCATGATCCAGAATACTTTTCTGTGCGATAACCTCATCAAAAATCAACTCCGAGGCCTTGGAATACGCAAAGCTGTCTTCAGTACTGTTATCCTGCAGCCACTGATCAAAATTATTCTTAAAAAGATCCTTTTTTAGCTCTGCCTCTGTTTTCCACTTAAATACCAGGGTAATATACACATCATCGCCCTCTCCCGGCTCTATTGCAGCAGGTGTGACAAAGGTCTCTTCTATACTTTGTTCATAAATTGCCTGCTCCGCCTCTTTTTTACTGGTTTTTTCCTGTTCCTCAGCTAATAGAGTCTCCGAAAGACTATTAAGGTTATCACGTGCAGCTCTAAGCTCTCCCATTTTAGTATCCATATCGGCCTTGCTATGCTCTGCCAATTTCGCATAGGTTTTTATATAGCTAGCGTAGAGATGTACTTGTTCTCCCACAGTAAGATGAGCCGTTCCCCCATCCAAGACAATGCCCAATTTCTCCACAAGGGAGCCGCCGTCGGCTCCAACAACCTGAAGCAGTACATTTGTCACATCGGCAATCATACCGGAAGTAGCAACAGTGGCTCCTTGTACTACGCTGGGTACAAATAACATATCGGTGAGCATTTGAGTACACTGAACCACGGTAAAGGATACGGCTGTGCCTATACTTTTAGCACGCATATCCACCGCTTTCTGATAGTACTCCTTACCGATTGCAAAATGTTGTTCCAATGCATCCTTTGCCTCTTGAAAAGCTTTTCTGTCTGAGTTGTTTGTAGGTATATTGATCGGAATTACATAATTTTTCAAGTCATCATAGTCGGAATACAGATCACTTAAAGAAACCTCCGCATTGAAGATTGGTTGCAATTCGGGAAAAGTCCGTTTTGCCACTCTTTCTTTCCAGATTTTGTTCGCCTCATACCACTCTCCGCTCTGATTGGTCCAATGCTTTATATAGGCATATCCATTTTCTCCAAAAGCTGCCTTTCTTGCTGTAGCAGTATATAGAGTCTTGTAGGTCGTTCGCCTGTCTTCATCGCTCATCCGGTTCCATGCCTCTCTGTTTACAGCACTGGGAGCTTCATCCGTACGATATTTAACTCCATCCATTTCGTATTCCACATAGCGTCCATATCCTCCCCAGAGAATGCTTGGTACACAGGTTATTTTGACCCCGCTTTCTTCCTCCGCTGCGAAAACAGGCCCAGTCACAATTGGTAATGAAGCCAGCATACATAGGATTATTAGGATGGATAATTGTTTTCGTATTTTGCTAAGTTTTATACCCATAATTGTCATCTCCTTTATTGTTTCTCCGAACAGTTAAAAAATATAATCTACCAGCCCCTAACAACTGATTCAATACCAGTTTCTCGCCAAAACTTTTGTTGTATTTCCATCACCTCCTTTATGTCAACCATGCCATGTAAAAGCTCTACCTGCATGTTTTCATCATCATCGCCAAAGTTTAGAAATATCCACGACCGGTTAAGTTCAATTGTCTTCAGGCGCACTCCATGGACTCCATTCAAGCCCCATTTGTAGATTTTGTTGCCGCCTATTAGGATGCCGAAGGTGGACACAACGATTTCTTCAACTTCCTTTTTCTCCTTGCTTAAGGACATGGAAATAATAGCTGAAGGTACTGAAAGGATGCGATTATCCCAGATAAGTTTTGCGTAG